>NZ_JBNXUM010000099.1:0-764 GCF_050563545.1 Falsiroseomonas sp. HW251 | reverse complement strand
GTTGCACTCGCGTTACCGCGCCGCGAGCTTCACGCCATAGACGGCGACCCGCCCATCGCCACGGGGCGCGAGGCCGCTGACTCGCGCGGAGGTGCCGTGCAGGTCGACGCCCTGGAACAGCCACACTACCGGGCACTCGGCGTGCATCGCCCTCATCAGCTCGCGATAGATGCCGGCGCGCGTCTCGGGGTTCATCTCGCGCCGCCCGGCATCGATGAGGCGGTCGAACTCGGCATTCTCGACATAGGAGTAGCGCCAGTCGGACCGGTACTGCCCGACCTGGAAATCCGGATCATCAGGCGGCGCCAGGCCCAGGAAGGCGACCGGCGCCAGTTCGCGCACGCGCAGCTGGCGCAGATATTCGCCGGATTCCAGAGTCTCCAGCCGACAGCGGATGCCGACGCGCGCCAGCATGCCGGCGCAGGCCTCCGCCACCTCGCGGTCCTGCGGGAAGCGGCCGGACGGCGTCTTCAGCACGGTCTCGAAGCCATTGGGATGGCCGGCCTCGGCCAGCAAGGCGCGCGCCCGCGCCTGGTCGAAGGCGTAGTCCGTCAGCGAGGGGTCGAAACCCTGCTGCTCGCGCCGCAGGATCTGCCCATTCAGCGTCCGGGCCTTGCCAGCGAAGAGGCCGCGCACGATCGCGTTCTTGTCGATCGCGTGGTTCATCGCCATGCGCACGCGCTTGTCCTGAAGCGGCCCGGCATGTTGCGGGAGCGAGGACAGCGTCAGGTGGAAGATCCGGTAGCTCGGCGATTCCAGGATCT
>NZ_JBNXUM010000098.1:0-764 GCF_050563545.1 Falsiroseomonas sp. HW251 | reverse complement strand
ATTGCACTCGCGTTACCGCGCCGCGAGCTTCACGCCATAGACGGCGACCCGCCCATCGCCACGCGGCGCGAGGCCGCTGACTCGCGCGGAGGTGCCGTGCAGGTCGACGCCCTGGAACAGCCACACCACCGGGCACTCGGCGTGCATCGCCCTCATCAGCTCGCGATAGATGCCGGCGCGCGTCTCGGGGTTCATCTCGCGCCGCCCTGCATCGATGAGGCGGTCGAACTCGGCATTCTCAACATAGGAATAGCGCCAGTCAGAACGGTACTGCCCGACCTGGAAATCCGGATCATCTGGCGGCGCCAAGCCGAGGAAGGCGACCGGCGCCAGTTCGCGCACCCGCAACTGGCGCAGATATTCGCCGGATTCCAGCGTCTCCAGCCGACAGCGAATGCCGACGCGCGCCAGCATGCCGGCGCAGGCCTCCGCCACCTCGCGGTCCTGTGGGAAGCGGCCGGAGGGCGTCTTGAGCACGGTCTCGAAGCCATTGGGATGGCCGGCCTCGGCCAGCAAGGCGCGCGCCCGCGCCTGATCGAAGGCGTAGTCAGTCAGCGAGGGATCGAAACCCTGCTGCTCTCGCCGCAGGATCTGGCCGTTCAGTGTCCGGGCCTTGCCAGCGAAGAGGCCGCGCACGATCGCATTCTTGTCGATGGCGTGGTTCATCGCCATTCGCACGCGCTTGTCCTGAAGTGGCCCGGCATGTTGCGGGAGCGAGGACAGCGTCAGGTGGAAGATCCGGTAGCTCGGCGATTCCAGGATCC
>NZ_JBNXUM010000097.1:0-775 GCF_050563545.1 Falsiroseomonas sp. HW251 | reverse complement strand
CTTGGCCTTCGACGGGTTCGATGCCGGAGACGATGCGGTGGTCTGCATCGGGGCCGGGCCAGCCGGCCTGACGGCAGCCTATCTGCTGTCCAGGGCGGGGCGGCGCGTCGTCGTGCTGGAAGCCGACCTGAGCTATGTCGGCGGCATCTCCCGCACCGAGACCTACAAGGGCTTCGCCTTCGACATCGGCGGCCACCGCTTCTTCTCGAAGTCGGACGAGGTCGAGGCGCTGTGGGACGAGATGCTGGACGAGCCCTTCCTGGTGCGTCCGCGCAAGTCACGCATCTTCTACCGCGGCCAGCTCTTCGACTATCCCCTTCGCGCCGGCGACGCGCTGGCGAAGCTCGGGCCGGTGGAGGCGCTGCGCTGCGTCGCCTCCTATGTCGCGGCCGCGGTCGCGCCGAAGCGGGAGGCCAGGAGCTTCGAGGACTGGGTGACGGCGCGCTTCGGCCGGCGCCTGTTCGAGATCTTCTTCAAGACCTACACCGAGAAGGTGTGGGGCATGCCGTGTTCCGAGATCTCGGCGGACTGGGCGGCGCAGCGGATCAAGGGGCTGAACCTGTTCCAGGCGATCTGGCGGTCGCTGATGCCGCAGAAGACCGGCACGCCGCGCGGCCAGGTCATCAAGACCCTGGTGAACGAGTTCCGCTACCCCCGCCGCGGCCCCGGCATGCTGTGGGAGAACGTGGCGCGCAAGATCGTCGCCGCCGGCGGCGAGGTGCGGATGGGAAGCCGCGTCACCGCGCTGTCGCGCGATCCCGGCGACGGGCGCTGG
>NZ_JBNXUM010000096.1:0-821 GCF_050563545.1 Falsiroseomonas sp. HW251 | reverse complement strand
AGAAACTGCGCCAGCACCCTCGCGCGCGCGGTCGGGGGCGCGCGCGTTTTTCAAAGTCTCAGCTTGCCGCGCGGTGCGCGACGAGGTCCGCCGCCAAGTGGGAGGCGGGCCGCAGGACACGGGCGGCCCCGACGAGGTCGAGGTGGAACTTCTGTTCAGCTGCGCACGGCGGTAGCCGCCCGAGTGCAGCCCGTCGGTCGTGCGCGGCCAAACGCTTCGTCCGCTGAACCGATCCGAGAGTGGACCAAGCTCTCATGAGCCGCGGTGTCCCGGGTAGCTGCCGCCAAATGAGAGTGCACCACATCACAAAGCAGAGCATTAAGCATCGTGTCCGATACGCAGTTAGCAGAACGTCTATATGGGATTTAATGTTCCAATATATTCTTTGACTTCGTCCGCAGTGTCGATTGTGAACAGAAATGGGATCATCTGATGCGTGCACATCCGGAATGCGGGCGAGCCGATACCTGTTTCGTCTGCTCACTGCTCGCCTTCGGCTTTGACTGCTTTGCGCACTTCGTCCCGTCTACAGAACAGAGGGAGGCGATGCATGCCTTCATGTACTGCCAGGCCGACGAAATGGATGCGGCCTATCTGCGCATGATTGACTCTGGCCTGCCGAAGTGGCGAGAGGATTTACCTGAGCATGCGGCCGCATCCGCGTTGGAAGACCCGCCCGGCGTCGGCTTCCTGAACGAGATCGATCGGCGAAGCTGAGCCTTGTGTGTCCTACAGGTGAAGGGGGCCAGCAGGTCGCGTGCGTCTTGCGAGGCGCGATGTGCGCTCGCGCCCCGCCGCTGCATCCCCTGCGTGACGCGATT
>NZ_JBNXUM010000095.1:0-879 GCF_050563545.1 Falsiroseomonas sp. HW251 | reverse complement strand
TCTTCGGCCAGGCGACAGACCGGAGGTGAGCTACATGTTCATCAGGGCCAACGTCGCCGACTTCCCTGTGACGGTCATGTGCGAGGTGCTCGGCGTCAGCCCCAGCGGCTACTACGCCTGGGCCAGCCGAGCGGAGCGCGCGCGGGCCACTGCCGACCGAGCCCTGGCCGTCGAGATCCGGGCCGCCCACGCGGCGAGCCGCGGCCGCTACGGCAGCCCGCGGGTGCATGCCGAACTGCGCGCCCATGGCCGTCGGATCGGCCGGGCCGGTGCAGCGTCGCCCAGATCGTCGTCAGCGAGCCGGCACGGATCCCACGCCGGGTGAGCTCCCCCTGGAGCTCCGCGAGCGTGATGCCCGGCTTGGCCGCGGTCAGCTCGCGCAGCAGGTCCTCATGGCCGGCCAGCAGCGGCTTGCGGTAGCCGCACCAATCCTGCGTCCATCGTTGACACCATTGTACGGCGGGGCTGATGCGGTGCGTTCCTGCAGTCGATCGACGTAAGCGCCCCGCGTCGTCTCTGGCGCGCCACGCCGCAACTCTGCGGCCCGCATCGTTGCGATGCGAAGGGCGTCTTGCATTACGGCCTTGCGGCTACTCGAGCGCCAGGCCCTGCACGGCGCGAACGAGTGCTCGGCCGCGTCGCGCACCACCTCGTCCATCACGGCGTTCGTTGCGCGAAAGCGACAGCCGCGCAATAGAGGGGCGAGATCGAGAGCGCGCCTTTGGGCCCACCAACCGCGTTTTCGACCCCGACCGTCATCGCAGCAACCTCCCCGCTTCAGCGTCGCCACTGACAGCGGCCAGCGCCATGTCATGCACCGCTTCCGCGAGATCGTACGGCATCTCCACCGCCGGCTCATTCATCCCCGGCAGCGTCGGG
>NZ_JBNXUM010000094.1:0-913 GCF_050563545.1 Falsiroseomonas sp. HW251 | reverse complement strand
TGCCGCAGGCCTTCAAACGCTACTGCATCCGCATCAGCCGAGACACCTCGTCCCTGCAATACGAGAACGACGACCTGATGCGGCCCTATTGGGGCGACGACTACGGCATCGCCTGCTGCGTCTCCGCCATGCGGCTCGGCAAGCAGATGCAGTTTTTCGGTGCGCGGGTGAATTTGGCCAAGGCGCTGCTCTACGCCATCAACGGCGGCCGCGACGAGGTGAGCGGCGAGCAGATCGCACCGGCCTCGGCGCCGGTGAAGTCGGAAGTGCTGGACTACGAGGAGGTGTTCCAGAAATTCGACGCGACGATGGAATGGTTGGCGCGCACCTACGTCCACGCCATGAACTGCATCCACTACATGCACGACAAGTACTTCTACGAGCGGCTCGAGATGGCGCTGCACGACCGCGACGTCCTGCGCACCATGGCCTTCGGCATCGCCGGGCTGTCGGTGGTGGCGGACAGCCTGTCGGCGATCAGGCACGCCAAGGTGCATGTGATCCGCGACGACACGGGCCTTGCCGTGGACTACCGGATCGAGGGCGACTTCCCGAAATTCGGCAACGCCGACAGCCGGGTGGACGACATCGCGGCGGACATCGTCTCCGCCTTCATGGCGAAGATCCGCAAGCACCCGACCTACCGCAACGCCGTGCACACCCAGTCCGTGCTGACCATCACGTCGAACGTCGTCTACGGGAAGGCGACGGGCAACACGCCCGACGGCCGCCGCAAGGGCGAGCCCTTCGCGCCTGGCGCCAATCCCATGCATGGGCGCGACAGCCATGGCTGGCTGGCGAGCTGCATCTCGGTCGCGAAGCTGCCCTATGCCGATGCGCAGGACGGCATCAGCTTCACCGTCTCCGTCGCGCCGACGATGACGAACCGCGGGGACGACGCGGCGCTCGACAA
>NZ_JBNXUM010000093.1:0-929 GCF_050563545.1 Falsiroseomonas sp. HW251 | reverse complement strand
TGGAGTTGACCCGCTTCTGTGGACACCCCGAGGCTTGAGACGGAGGTGTCCGAGATGCCGAAATTCAGGGTGCCCTACCCGCCGGAGTTCCGGCGGCAGATGGTGGAACTCGTCCGATCGGGGCGAACGCCTGAGGAGCTTGCCAGGGAGTTCGAGCCGACGGCGCAGTCGATCTGGAACTGGGTGCGTCAGGCCGAGCGCGATGGTGGTGCCCGCAAGGACGGCGGCGTGACCAGCCCCGAGCGGGTCTTCCGGTTCATGAGCGCGCACCAGGCCGAATTCCCGATCGCGACCATGGCCCGCGTGCTGGGCGTCTCGGTGTCCGGCTACTACGCATGGCGCAGCCGCCCGGCCTCAGCGCATGCCGCGACCGACGCGACGCTGCTGCGCCGGATCCGCACCATCCATGCCGCCTCGCACGGCACCTACGGGGCACCGCGGGTCCACGCCAAACTGCAGGCGGAGGGCACGGCCGTGGCTCGCAAGCGCGTGGCGCGGCTGATGCGCGTGGCCGGGCTGCGCGGCGTCTCCCGGCGTCGCTTCCCGACAACCACGCAGCGGGAGCCGAGCCACAGGCCTGCCAACGACCTGGTCGGCCGTGACTTCAGCGCCGCAGGCCCGAACCGGCTCTGGGTGGCCGACATCACCTACGTGCCGACCGCCGCGGGCTTCCTGTTCCTCGCTGTCCTTCTCGATGTCTGGTCACGCCGGATCGTCGGCTGGGCGATGGCAACCGACCTGCGCACGCGCCTGGTGCTGGATGCGCTCGACATGGCGGTGACGACGAGGAAGCCCGCCGATGTCGTGCAGCACTCGGATCAGGGCAGCCAATATACGTCTGTGGCCTTCGGCTTCAGATGCAAGGAAGCGGGCGTCCGTCCCTCCAATGGCTTGGTCGGCGATGCCTACGACAACGCCATGGCCGAGGC
>NZ_JBNXUM010000092.1:0-943 GCF_050563545.1 Falsiroseomonas sp. HW251 | reverse complement strand
GAGCCCGCCATCCGCCGGTTCCAGTACACCGTCGCAGAGAGTGTTGCGCTCGTTGTAGGACGGGATCATCACGCGCAGGCCGAGCTTGTGCAGCACTTCCAGCCTGTGCAGCTTCTGGCCGACGAAGTCGCCGCCCTGCGTGCCGATGATCAGCGCGGCCTGGCCCTGTTCCTTTGCTTCGACGATGTCGCGCGCGGTCAGCGCGATGCGAGTGGTAGGGTAGGTGCGGGCGACACGCCACCAATCCATACAGGCGTCCACGGCATCTTCGAAATTCGCCTGCGGGCGAAATGCCGTCAGCAGATAGGCGGTCGGCGTATGGCAATGCAGCTCGCCGAAATCCGCGTCCTCCCAAACCTGCACACAACCATCGATGAACAGCCAGGTGCTTTCCCGCGGCGTGTGCCAGCCCTTCGCCAGCGGATGTGGAGCAACCTGATCATAACGCGCATGCATCGCACGGCCTCCCGATCAGGAAAACGTTGCATGCGGGCTCCCAGGGGGTCAATGCGGCTTGAGCCGCCGCCTCCGCTGCGAGCTCCCCGACGCCAGCTTTCTGTAGAATCCCGCGAACAACTGGCCCGGTCGCGGTGCCAGCGCGTCGCCGCGTCAACAGCTGCGGCGTTTTTTGCCGCGCGGAGCCCTGTCCGGCGTCGACGCCCTTGAGACAGATCGGGGAAGTTGAGGAGCGGAGGATTTCTGGCTCATCGTAACCATCAAGGAGTGAAGATGAGCCAGAAATCCTCCGCGCCAGCCGCCATTGCGGCTGGCCCTGCGAAGCAGCCCGCCGAGCGGGTGGTGCGTGACATCCGCCGACGCACCCGCAAGCAGCACTCAGCCGAGGAGAAGATCCGGATCGTGCTGGAAGGCCTGCGCGGCGAGGACAGCATCGCCGCGCTGTGCCGACGCGAGGGCATTGCCGAGAGCCTGTACTACGCCTGGT
>NZ_JBNXUM010000091.1:0-957 GCF_050563545.1 Falsiroseomonas sp. HW251 | reverse complement strand
TGTCCTGATCGCGAAGTCCCTACGATTCTGATGTTGGTCGTGGGGGCTGGCGATGGGCAAGGCGGCGGTAGCGATCGAACTGACGGCGCCGGAGCGGCGGGAGTTGCAGTCGCTAGCCCGTGCGCATCGTACCGGACAGGCGATGGCGCGGCGGGCGCGGATCGTGCTGGCCGCCGCTGCCGGGCTGGAGAACAAGGCGATCTGCGCCGAGGTCGGAGCGGACGCCAACACGGTCTCGAAATGGCGGCGCCGCTTCGCCGCTCACCGCCTCGATGGGCTGCTCGACGAGCCGCGGCCCGGGACGCCGCGTAAGATCGGCGACGACGACATCGCCGAGACGATCCGCCTGACCCTGGAGACAGCGCCGCCCGGCGCGACCCACTGGTCGCTGCGCTCGATGGCGAAGGCGGTCGGCTACGCGCCCTCCACCATTCATCGAATTTGGCGCGCCTTCGGCTTGCAGCCGCACCGGAGCGAGACCTTCAAGCTCTCGTCGGACCCGCTCTTCGTCGAGAAGGTACGCGACATCGTCGGTCTCTACATGAGCCCGCCCGACCGCGCCTTGGTGCTCTGTGTGGACGAGAAGTCGCAGATCCAGGCGCTCGACCGCACCCAGCCGCTGCTGCCGATGCGGCCCGGCCAGGCCGAGCGCCGCACCCACGACTACACCAGGCACGGCACGACATCGCTGTTCGCCGCCCTCGACATCGCCACCGGCGCCGTTATCGGGCGCTGCTACCCGAAGCATCGATCGAGCGAGTTCCGCCGGTTTCTCGATCAGGTCGAGGCCGCCTTGCCTCCTGGCCTCGATGTCCACCTCGTGATGGACAACTACGCCACCCACAAGACCAAGCCGGTCCGCGACTGGCTGGCCAAGCGCCCGCGCTGGCAGGTCCACTTCACGCCCACCGGCGCTTCCTGGATCAATCAGGTCGAGCGCTTCTTCGCCGATCTGAC
>NZ_JBNXUM010000090.1:0-958 GCF_050563545.1 Falsiroseomonas sp. HW251 | reverse complement strand
CCCTCGGCCTGCAGGCGGCGCACGGTCTCGACGCCAGAGCCAGTCTCGACGAAGAGCTCGAACACGCGCCGCACCCGCGGCGCTTCGGCCTCGTTCACCACCAGCTTGCGGTTCGCGACGTCGTAGCCGAGCGGCACCTTGCCGCCCATCCACATGCCGCGCGCGCGCGACGCCGCGAACTTGTCGCGGATGCGTTCGCCGATCACCTCGCGCTCGAACTGCGCGAAGCTCAGCAGGATGTTCAGCGTCAGCCGTCCCATGCTGGTCGTCGTGTTGAAGGACTGCGTCACGCTGACGAAGGTGACGCCGTGCGCCTCCATCGCCTCGACCAGCTTGGCGAAGTCCATCAGCGATCGAGACAGGCGGTCGATCTTGTAGACGACGATGACGTCGACCCGATCGGTCTCGACGTCGCGCAGCAGGCGCTGCAACGCCGGCCGTTCCAGCGTGCCGCCGGAGAACCCGCCATCGTCGTAGCGGTCGCGGACCAGGACCCAGCCCTCGGCGCGCTGGCTGGCGACGTAGGCCTCGCAGGCCTCGCGCTGCGCGTCGAGGGTGTTGAACTCCTTCTCCAGCCCCTCGTCGGTGCTCTTGCGCGTGTAGACCGCGCAGCGAAGCTTCTTCGTTGTCGCCGGCATGGCGCCGTCGGGCAGTTGGCGCCGGCTCATGCGCCTGCCCTCCCCTTCAGCCCGAAGAAGGTCCAGCCGTTCCAGCGCGTGCCGGTGATGTGCCGTGCCACCGCGGAGAGCGACCGGTAGGGCCGGCCCTCGTACTCGAAGTCATCGGCACGGACGGTGACCGCGTGCTGAACGCCGTCGTATTCGCGGATCAGCCGCGTACCGGGCAGCGGCCGGCTATCGGCCCGGATCCGGCGCAGGACGACGTTGCCGCCGTCGAGCTGCTCACCCAGCGCCTCAAGCCGTGCTCGCGTTTCCGGCTTCAGCCCGCCATAGGCCAG
>NZ_JBNXUM010000009.1:0-232266 GCF_050563545.1 Falsiroseomonas sp. HW251 | reverse complement strand
GACGATGGACGTCGAGCTGATCGCGCCGATCGCCATGGACGAGGGCCTGCGCTTCGCCATCCGCGAGGGCGGCCGCACCGTCGGCGCTGGCGTCGTCGCGAAGATAGTGAAGTAGGGCCCGTCCGCTTCGACGGATATGCGAGGGCGGGGGCGCGAGCCTCCGCCCTTTTTTCATGGCCGTGCTGGACAGTAGCCACAGGGCTGTGGCCTTTGCGGAACCGGATGGGCGAGAGGATCGGGATGTCCTTCGGCGGACAACAGGACGCGGTGCGTTATGCCGGCTTCTGGCCGCGGCTGCTGGCGCAGATCCTCGACCTGCTCTGGCTGCTGCCGCTCTCGGCCCTGCTCAGCGTGATCGGCGCGTTGGTCAACGGGGGCGAGATCTCCGACCTTGGCGAACTCATGCTCAACCTGATCGGCGCGCTGATCGTGCTGCTGTTCTGGGCGGAACGGCAGGGGACGCCGGGCAAGCTGGTGCTTGGACTGAAGATCGTGGACGCCGAGACCGGCGGCACGCCGACGATCGGGCGGCTGGTGCTGCGCTATGTCGGCTATCTCGTCTCAGCCCTGCCGCTCGGGCTCGGCTATCTCTGGATCATCTGGGATGCGCGCCGGCAGGGCTGGCACGACAAGATGGCGGGCACCGTGGTCATCCGGGACCCCAGGCGCTGATCCGGTGAGTTCGCGCCCTCGGCCGCCGGGCTGCGCATGTCCTCCAGTTGCTCGCTTCCCCTCGCGGCTTGTCACCCGCCGGTCCCTCCGCTATGCACCGCCCCTCGCGCGGCCCATGCGCGCCACGCCCGGAGACTGTCCGCAAGACAGGAGCCTGGCGCAGCGCTAGGGGCGTAGCTCAATTGGCTAGAGCGCCGGTCTCCAAAACCGGAGGTTGGGGGTTCGAGACCCTCCGCCCCTGCCATGCGGCCGCGCGAATGTCGCGGCCCGGCGCCCGGCATCGTTGCATCGTCTGGCGTCGGTGAAAGGGGCCGTCTTGGCCAAGTTCGATCCCGCGGGGTTCATCCGCGACGTGCGGCAGGAGGTGGCCCGCGTCACCTGGCCCACCCGCAAGGAGACCCTGGTGACCACGGGTCTCGTGCTGGGGCTGTCCGCCCTCGCCGCGCTGTTCTTCATGGTTGTCGACTGGATCATCGCCGGCGTCATGCGCCTGCTCTTCGGACTGGGGGTCTAGCCCGTCATGGCCGACAAGAAGTGGTACGTGGTCCACGTCTACTCGGGCTTCGAGAAGAAAATCTCGCAGCAACTGAGAGAGCAGGCCGCCCAGAAGGGACTGGCCGACAAGTTCGAGGAGATCCTCGTTCCCGCCGAGGAGGTCGTCGAGGTCCGCCGCGGCCAGAAGACGAACCAGGAGCGGAAGTTCTTCCCGGGCTATGTGCTCGTGAAGATGGAGATGACGGACGACGCCTGGCACCTCGTCAAGAACACGCCGAAGGTGACCGGTTTCCTCGGCGAGAAGAACCGCCCGACCCCGATCCGGGAATCCGAGGCGCAGCGCATGCTGAAGCAGATGACGGACCAGGCGGACAAGCCGAAGCGTCCCGCCATCGTCTTCGAGGTCGGCGAGCAGGTCCGCGTCGCCGACGGCCCCTTCACCAGCTTCAACGGCACGGTGGAGGAGGTGGACGAGGAACGCGGCCGCGTGAAGGTCAGCGTCTCCATCTTTGGCCGCTCGACCCCCGTCGAACTCGAATACGGGCAGGTCGAGAAGCTCTGACCTAGCCCCCCACCGCGCTTCCCCCTTCCCCGCCTTGCGGGGGAGGGGGCTCTCGCTACCTCACCCCAGCACCAGATCCGCCCGCCCCGGATCCACCGGCGCGCTCAGGGTCACCGCGATATCCGTCGTGCCGTTGTCGTCTGCATCCAGCACCCAGACCGTGCCCGTCGGATCGAAGGCGGCCGTGCCCGGGATCTGCAGTTCGCGCTGCGTCGTGTCGCTCTCGCCCGACGCCAGCCAGGCCTGGATTACCTGGTCGGACGCCGCGTTCGACGCGGCGGCGAAGCCGCTGATCTCCGCCGGCGCGCCGCGCACCCCCGCGGCATAGAGCTGGTCGCTCGACAGGTTCTGCAGCAGCGACACCACGTTCACATGCGCATCCGCGGGGTCGAGCTGCACGACATGCCCCTGCGCATCCAGCGCCGGCAGCGTCACCGTCGCGCCGATATGGCTGCCGATGCGCGAGACGATGTCGCCATCGGTGCGGATGTTGACCGCGTCGATGATCTGCAGCGCCGCGGCATCGCGCTTGCCGCCGTTGATCGTCTCGGCGGCGTCGCGCCCGCCCAGGCCGTCCACCGTGACGAGGCGCACCGCACCGTTGGGGAAGATGCCGCCACGGGCCAGAAGTCCCTGCGCCGCCTCATGCGCCGCCACTTCGGCGATAGCGCCGCCGAGGCTCGGCCCGACGAACTCCACCCCCGCCCCGCCGGCCCAGGCCGATGCGACGGCGTCGGCCACCATCTGGTTGAACGACGACGATTCCACCTGGAGCCGTCCAAGCGTCGCCGCCGTGACCTCGTCGGGGCGTGAGCCGACCTCGAGCCCGTCGATGACGAAGATGTCGGGCCCGTTCGGGTTGGGATGATCGAGCCGGAGGGCGGAGAAGCCCGTCACGGGATCGTCGTAGCGGCCGAGGATGGTGAAGGTCTCGCCGCCGACCAGCACGGTCTGCGCGGTCGGTCCGAGTGCATCCGCGATGCGCGGCGCGGCGGCGAGGGTCGCCATGGTCGCGATCTCGTGGCGCGGGATATCGGAGAAGCCGGTGGGCACCTCGCCGGTGGAGTCGGGCTGGCCGAGCCCGCCGGGCAGGCGGCCCGCGAGGTTGCCGAGGTCGTTCAGGTTGCGGATGTCCACCGGGCCGGAGAGCGCGGACAGCCCGCTGCGGTCCCAGATGTCGCGGAACACCGTGCCGCCGAAGACGTCGCCGACGCCGGAGGTGTCGAACATCGACGAGAGCGCGCCGCTGCCGGTGCCGAGCGCCGTGCGCAGATCGTCCTCGAGGCCGGAAAGGCTGTTCAATCGAAGGTCGAGGCCGCTGGCCATGGCTTGGGGTGGGCTCCGGAATGTTGAGGGGAGCTTGCCGAACGCCCGGGCCCCGCTTCTGTTCGCCACCGCCGGCCACGAACCCGTTATTCCCGGGGCGCATCCGTGCCCCGTCCCTGCGCGCTGGACCCCGGACCGGCATACGGTGTAGGGAGGGCCGCCAAGGTCGCCTTCCCCGAGAGGTTCCACCATGGCTCCCCCCGACAGCCCCGCTGCATCCCGCGCACCGTTCGACGAGCGGAGGGCGGAGCGTCCGCAGGATGCGGGCGCCGGAGACCCGAACCGGATGGGCGGCCGGTTCGAGGAGGCCTTCGCCTTCGACGACGTGCTGCTGGTGCCGGCCTATTCCACCGTGCTGCCCGCGGACACCGACACCCGCACCCGCCTGACGCGCGAGATCGCGCTGAACATCCCTCTCGTCGCCGCCGCGATGGACACGGTGACCGAGGCGCCGATGGCCATCGCCATGGCCCAGGCAGGGGGGATCGGCGTGATCCACAAGAACCTCTCGCCAGAGGACCAGGCGGCCCAGGTGCGCCGCGTGAAGAAGTTCGAATCGGGCATGGTGGTGAACCCGCTCACCATCCATCCCGACCAGACGCTGGCCGATGTGCGCGCCCTGCAGGAAACCCAGCGCATCAGCGGCATCCCCGTGGTGGAGCGCGACACCGGCCGCCTGGTCGGCATCATCACCAACCGCGACGTGCGCTTCGCCTCCGACCCCAACACCCGCGTCTACGAGCTCATGACGCGGGAGAACCTGGTCACCGCCGACGGCGATGTCTCGCCGTCCGAGGCGCGGGCGCTGCTGCACAAGCACCGCATCGAGAAGCTGCTGGTGGTGGACGACGCCTTCCGCTGCGTCGGGCTGATCACCGTCAAGGACATGGAGAAGGCGCAGGCCAACCCGAACGCGGTCAAGGACGCGATGGGGCGTCTGCGCGTCGCGGCGGCAACGGGCGTCGGCGAGGACGGGCTGCGCCGCGCCACCCTGCTGGTGGAGGCCGAGGTCGACGTCGTCGTGGTGGACACCGCGCATGGCCATTCCGGCGGCGTGCTCAGGGCGATCGAGCGCATCAAGCGCCTGTCGAACTCCGTGCAGGTCGTCGCCGGCAACGTCGCGACGCCGGAAGGCGCGCTGGCGCTGATCGAGGCCGGCGCGGACGCCGTGAAGGTCGGCATCGGCCCGGGCTCGATCTGCACAACGCGCATCGTCGCCGGCGTCGGCGTGCCGCAGCTGACGGCGGTGATGGAAAGCGCGGCCGCGGCGCGCGAGCGCGGCGTGCCGACCATCGCCGATGGCGGCGTGCGCTCCTCCGGCGACATCGCCAAGGCGATCGCCGCCGGGGCCGACTGCGTGATGATGGGCAGCGTCTTCGCCGGCACGGACGAGGCGCCGGGCGAGGTCTTCCTCTACCAGGGCCGCAGCTACAAGTCGTATCGCGGCATGGGGAGCCTGGGTGCGATGGCGCGCGGTTCCGCCGACCGCTATTTCCAGGCCGAGGTCTCCGACAAGCTGAAGCTGGTGCCGGAGGGTGTCGAGGGCCGCGTCGGCTACAAGGGCCCGGTCGGCGCGGTGCTCCACCAGATGGTGGGCGGGCTGCGCGCGGCGATGGGCTACACCGGCAGCGCGACGATCGCCGACATGCAGAGCAATGCGCGCTTCCGCCGCATCACCAATGCCGGCCTGCGCGAGAGCCATGTCCACGACGTCGCCGTCACGCGCGAGGCGCCGAACTACCGGATGGACGGGTAGGGGCTAACTCCCCGGCGGGGGCGCGCTGGCGGCGTAGTAGTCCCAGGCCGTCTCCCAGGCCACGCGCTGCAGGAAGCCCGCGGTCTCCTCGTCCAGGCCGCCATGCCAGGCATTGCCCTCGGGCGAGCGGCCGTAAAGAGCGACATAGACGATCGCCGCGGCGAGGTAGCCGCCGGCCTGGGTCGGCGTGCGGCCATCCTCGGCCAGGAGCTCGGTCGCCGGCCGCTGCGCACGGGCGCGGGCGAAGGCGAGGCCGGCCGGCACGACATAGGCGCGCACCGCATTCGCGCCGCGCGTCACGGCTTCCGCGATGCGCGCCGTGGCGTCCTCCGAGGCGGCCCAGGGCATCAGGATCACGGGCTCGGCGCCGGACCGGCGCGCGGCCTCGGCCTGGCGGCGCAGCTGGCGCGTCGGTTCCGCGCAGGCCAGGCATTCGTCCAGCACCGCGATGTCGAAGGGGCGGCGCGCCAGGGCGATGGGCTGGGCGGCATGCGGCGTCAGGAACGCCATCGGGTCGTACCAGTCCAGGCGCTGACCGTTGATCACTGCCGGCACCAGGCGCAGCCGCAGCGTGGAGTCCGAGCCCCGCAGCAATTCGTTCACCTGCGCAGCGAGCCCGTCCACGCCCTGGCAGCAGGTGCCGAGGAAGCCATCAGGGAGATAGGCCGCGCCGACCGGCGCGGCTTCCAGCGCGACGACGCCGGGTCGGGTCTGCGCGGCGGCGCCGCCGCCGATTACGAGCGCCATCAGCACCAGCCCGGCCGCGCGGGCGCGTGCAGGTGACATCGGCCTTCCTCCATTCGCCCTCCAGGGGGCGTTGGGCCGAAGCCTAGACCTGTTCCGGCCCCTTATGGAACCGGCGCGATGTGCTGCGCCGCATCACGCAATGCGGGCTTGCCGGCCGGCGCGGTCGGCGCAAGCATGGGTATCCGAGGAAGGAACAACGCCTTCGATGCCAGCCACCGCCGGGCGCGCGGCTGCCTCCCCCGTCGAGCCTCTGTCGCGCCGTGACGTGCCCGCGATGGCGCGCGCGTGACGCCCTCCGGGCGGATCCAGGCCGCGGCCGACCTGCTGGCCGCGGTGGCCGAGGAAGCGCGGCGTCCCGCCGACGCCATCGCCAACGACTTCTTCCGCGCGCGCCGCTACATCGGGGGCGGCGACCGGCGCGCGGTCTCGGAGCTCGCCTGGGGCGCGATCCGGCAGAAGCTCAGGCTCGACTGGCACCTTGCGAGGCTCGGCGTGCAGCCCTCCGCCCGGCTGCTGCTGATCGCGCATCTCGTGCTGGTGGAGCGCTGGACGCCGCAGAAGCTGGCGGGCCACTACACCGGCGACCGCTTCGCGCCCGCGGCGCTGGACCGGGCGGAGATCGAGCTGGTCAGGCGCCTCGCCGCTGCCAGGCTCCTGGACGAGGCGATGCCGGAAGGCATCCGGCTCAACCTGCCGGATTGGGCGCTGCCCGGGCTGAAGGAGCGCTTCGGCGACCGCCTGGCCGAGGAGACGGCGGCGATGGAAGGTGCGGCGCCGCTCGACCTTCGCGCGAACCTGCTGCGCACCAGCCGCGACGAGGCGCGCCAGGCGCTCGCGGCCGAGGGGATCGCGGCGCAGCCGACGCCGCTGTCGCCCTGGGGGCTGCGGGTCGAGGACCGCAAGCCGGTCTCCGCGACGGACGCCTTCCGCGGCGGCCTGGTCGAGGTGCAGGACGAGGGCAGCCAGCTCATCGCGCTGCTGGCCGATGCCCGGCCGGGGATGCGGGTCGCCGACTACTGCGCGGGGGCGGCGGGCAAGACGCTGGCGATGGCCGCGGCGATGGGCAATCGCGGTCACATCGTGGCCTGCGACGTCTCCGCGCCTAGGCTGGAAGGGGCGGGCAAGCGGCTGCGGCGCGCCGGCGTGGACAATGCCGAGCGCCATCTCCTGCAGCCCGGGGACAAGTGGCGCAAGCGCCGCGGCAGGAGCTTCGACCGCGTGCTGGTGGACGCGCCCTGCACGGGCAGCGGCACCTGGCGGCGCAATCCCGATGCGCGCATGCGCACCGGCGCGCAGGATCTTGCGGAGCTTTCGGCCAAGCAGGCGGAAATCCTGGAGGACGCATCTGAGTTGGTGCGTCCGGGCGGCAGGCTGGTCTACGCTACCTGCTCGCTCCTTCCGGAGGAGGACGAGATGCAGGTCGCGCGCTTCCTCGAGCGGCATGCCGATTTCGTCGTTTGTCCCGTGCCGGGCCTCTGGGCCGGGCTGCGCCCGGAGGTGGACGCGCCCGACCCTGCGCCGATGCTCGCGCTCTCGCCGGCGCGGCACGGCACCGACGGCTTCTTCGTCGCGGTGATGGAGCGCCGGCCGTGATCGCCGTCCGCCGCGCGCGTCCCGACGACTCGCCTGGCATCGCCGCCGTGCATGTCGCGGCGTGGCGGGCGGCCTATGCCGGCATCCTCAACGAGGACTACCTCGCGCAACTGTCGGAGGTGCAGCTCGGCCATTTCTACCACCGCGCGATCCTCGACCGGCGCGACGGGCACGCGGTCTTCGTCGCGACCGCGTCGGGGGCGGACCATCCGCTCGGCGGAGGGGCGGAAGCGCAGATCGTCGGCTTCGCCTCGGGTGGGCGGGCGCGGCGGCACGGGCTCGGCGCCGGCGAGGTCGAGACGCTCTATGTGCTGGACGATTTCCAGGAACGCGGGGTGGGGCGGCGGCTGATGCGGGCGATGGCGGCGCATCTGCGTGCGGTCGGCTGCGGCTCGGCCCATGCCTGGGTGCTGGCGGAGAACCCCGCGCGGTACTTCTACAGGCATATCGGCGGGCGCGCGGTGATGACGGACAGCGTGCTGGTCGCGGGGCGGCCGGTGCGCCAGACCGCGATGCTGTGGGACCCCATCGACACCCTGCTGAGCGCGACCGCGCCGGCGAGGGAGGGGTAGGGGCGCACTTTAGCCTTTTAGGATTTTAAGCTTTTAGCCCTAAAACGCGGCACGCGGTCGGCGCGGGCCGGTCCTGCCGTTGCCTGAGCGGACGGTCAGCGAATTCCGGGCGGATTGACGGGTTCAAAGAGCGGTTGGCCCGACGCGGACCACATTCCTAATCTAGCGCGAGGCGCGGCCGCGAGTCCAGCGCGAAGCGCCTTCCCGCTTGCCGACGCCCCGCCGCTGTGGTCATAGCCCGCCATGACGCCCCCCGCCGACTCCGCCGCCCCCACGAGCTCGCGCCACGAGCGCATCCTCATCCTCGATTTCGGCAGCCAGGTGACGCAGCTCATCGCGCGCCGCCTGCGCGAGACCGGCGTCTATTGCGAGATCTGGCCCTACAACGCCGCCCCCGAGGACCGCATCCGCGCCTTCGCGCCGAAGGGCATCATCCTCTCCGGCGGGCCGGCTTCCGTGACCGAGGGCGAGAGCCCGCGCGCGCCGGACTACGCCTTCGCCTCCGGGCTGCCGATCCTCGGCATCTGCTACGGGCAGCAGACGCTCGCACAGCAGCTCGGCGGCACGGTGGAGGGTGGGCATGCCCGCGAATTCGGCCGCGCCTTCATCGACGTCACCGGCGACTGCGCGATCACCCAGGGCGTCTGGGCCAGGGGCGCGCGCGAGCAGGTCTGGATGAGCCATGGCGACCGCATCACCGAACTGCCCCCCGGCTTCCGCGTGGTGGCCAGCAGCGAGGGCGCGCCCTTCGCGCTGATCGCCGACGATGCGCGCCACTACTACGGCACGATGTTCCATCCGGAGGTCGTGCACACCCCGCATGGCGCGCAGCTGCTGAAGAACTTCACGCACCTGGTCTGCGGCTGCACCGGCGACTGGACCATGGGCGCCTTCCGCGCCGAGATGGTGGCGAAGATCCGCGCCCAGGTCGGCAGCGGCCGCGTGGTCTGCGGGCTGTCCGGCGGCGTGGACAGCTCGGTCGCCGCGGTGCTGATCCATGAGGCGATCGGCGATCAGCTCACCTGCATCTACGTGGACCACGGGCTGATGCGGGCGAACGAGTCCGAGCAGGTCGTCTCGACCTTCCGCGACCGCTTCAACATCCGGCTCGTGCATCGCGACGCGAGCGACCTCTTCCTCGGCCAGCTCAGCGGCGTCACCGACCCCGAGCAGAAGCGCAAGATCATCGGCCGGCTCTTCATCGAGGTCTTCGAGGAGGAGCAGAACAGGATCGGCGGCGCCGATTTCCTGGCGCAGGGCACGCTCTATCCCGACGTCATCGAGAGCGTGTCAGCGACCGGCGGCCCGTCCGTCACGATCAAGTCGCACCACAATGTCGGCGGCCTGCCCGCGGGCATGCGCATGAAGCTGGTCGAGCCGCTGCGCGAGCTCTTCAAGGACGAGGTCCGCGCGCTGGGCCGCGAGCTTGCGATCCCCGAGGCGATCGTCGGCCGCCATCCCTTCCCCGGCCCGGGCCTGGCGATCCGCATCCCCGGCGAGGTCACGCGGGAGAAGGCCGACCTGCTGCGCAAGGTGGACAGCATCTATCTGGAAGAGATCCGCACCGCCGGCCTCTACGACGCGATCTGGCAGGCCTTCGCGGTGCTGCTGCCCGTGCGGACCGTCGGCGTGATGGGCGACGGCCGCACCTACGACCAGGCCTGTGCGCTGCGCGCGGTGACGAGCACCGACGGGATGACGGCGGATGTCTATCCCTTCGACATGGCGTTCCTGACGCGGGTGGCGAACCGCATCGTCAACGAGGTGCGCGGCATCAACCGCGTGACCTACGACATCACGAGCAAGCCGCCGGGGACGATCGAGTGGGAGTGAGGGGAGGGATCGGCTGCAGCGGGGCGACGCTGGAACGACGCTGATGGGCGGGAAGCCAACCCGGGCCTCCCGCTTGCGGCGGCACGCACGGTTTATTCGGAGACGGCGAGGGTAAGCAGCCGCCTGAGCGGGATTTCGAGATCGCAGACGAGCCCCGTGTCGGACCAGGATCGCGACACGGCACCGCCGAGCTGACCACGCACCGTGCTGTCGAGCACGCGCGAGCCGAAGCCCTGCCGCATCGGCGGGCCGTCCAGCCTCGGCCCGCCGGCTTCGGCCCAATGCAGCCGCAACACCTCGCCCGCCACGGACCAGGACACCGAGACACGCCCGTCGGGCACGGAAAGCGCGCCGTGCTTGACGGCATTCGTGGCGAGCTCGTGCACCGTCATGGCGATAGCCTGCGTCGCACCGGGCGGCAGCACCACGCTCGGTCCAGCCAGATCCACCCGCTGGCTTCCGCCCAGGAAAGGTGCGAGCTCGCCCTCCAGCAAGGAGCGCAGCTCCGCGCCTGTCCAGCGATCCGCGGCGAGCAATGTCTGCGCGCGCGCGAGCGCCGACACACGGCCCTCGACGGCACCCGCATAGGCTTCCACGTCCTGCCGCGGGGTGAGGCGAAGCGCGGACTGCACGACCGCGAGCGCGTTCTTCGCCCGGTGGTCCACCTCGCGGGCCAGGAGCACGAGCCGTTCCTCGGCACGCCGGCGCTCCGTGATGTCGAGGCTCACGCCGATCATGACCTTGCCCGCCTGGCCGTCGAGCACGCGGCCGCGGCTCAGCAGCCAGCGCTCCTCGGTGCTGCCGTCGGCGCGGCGCCGCATCCCGCGGAACTCGGCCGCGAAGTTCCCGCTCTCCAGCGCTGCCGCCCAGGCCTTGCTGAGGAGTTCGCGGTCGTCGGGATGGACCACCTCCAGCGTCAGCTCCGGCGTCATCGGTCCATCGGCGTGGGCGTCCAGGCCGAACAGCACGAACAGCTCGGGCGACCACCGCACGTGCCCGTTGCCGATGTCGATCTCCCAGACGCCGAGGCCGGCGGCCTCGGTCGCAAGCCGCAGGCGCTCCTCGCTCGCGCGAAGCGCTTCCTCGGCCTCGCGCCGTTCGGTCACGTCGATGTTGACCCCGAGAACACGTGCGCCTTGCCCCCCGGCGGCCGGCTGGCGGCGGCTTCGCACCTGGATCCAGCGCACCGCCGCGTTGTTCGCCCGGATGATGCGGTACTCGTTGCGATAGCCGTCGGCAATCCAGAGCTCCGCCCTGGTCTCCTTGTCCACGCGGTCCTGGTCGTCGGGATGCACGAGTGACAACCAGCGTTCGTAGCTGAAGTCGGCCGCCGCGTCGGGCGGCAGGCCGTGCAGCGCCAGCAGGCCTTCATTCACGAAGGACTGCCCTTTGCCGATATCCACCTCGAAGGTGCCTATGCCGCCCGCCTCCTGCGCCAGGCGGAGGCGCTCCTCGCTGGCCTGAAGCGCCCGGGTGCGTGCCTCGAGCGCGTCGGCCATCGCGTCGAAGCCCTCGGAAAGCCGCGTCAGCTCCGAGCTCGCTGCGATGGAGCCGACGCGCGCTTCGGTCTTCCCTTGGCGCCACTGGTCCATCGCAGCGAGCAGCCGCCTGATCGGGGGCGCTATGTAGAGTCTGCCCACCAGCAGCGCCGCCAGCATCGCCGAGAGCAGGCCGATCCCGATCAGCAGGAAGCCGCTCCAGGTGGCGCGGTCCACGATCGCGAAGTTCTCCTCGAAGGACAGGCCGGCACTGACGTAGAGGCCCAAGGAGGGTCCGACCGGCACGAAGCCCAGCACGCGCCGCGTGCCATCCTGGCTGACGAGTGGAAGCGAGCCTGGTTGCGACGCGTGCACGAGGGGGAGGAACTCGTCGGGGATGCGCGTGCCGACGAAGCGATCCGGCAGCGGGGCTCTCGCGACTATCGTGCCGCTGCGGTCCGCCACGGTGACGGAGCCCCCGGGCGGCAGCCCGCGTTCCTCGAGATGCGCCGACAGCCAGCGGAGATCGAGCGCAGCGATGGCAACCCGGTCCACCTCTCCATCCGCGCCGTGGATCGGCACGGCCAGCGGCAGCACTGGCCGCCCGGTGAGCCGTCCCACCGCGTAGTCGCCGACGGCGAAGCGGCCGGACCGGACGGCCTCCTGGAAATAGGGCAGGTCCGCCAGGCCAAACCCCGGCGGCACCTCGGCGGAAACGCAGAACAGCCGGCCCTGCCGATCAGCCACGACCAGCCTGGCGTATTCCGTGAATTGCCGCTCCAGATCGGCGATGTAGACGGCGCAGCGCTCGTCCTCTCGCGCGACGACCGAGGGCGCGAAGGCAACGGCGCCGAGGAGCTGTCGTGTTCCCGCGATGATGCGATCGATCTCGGAGGCGGCGTGCATCGCCGCGCGCGTCGCCTCGGCGTTCACTTCCGCGGTGCGCTGGCGACGCAACCCGAGTTCGCTCGCGACCTGGATGGACGCGGCGGGCAGCACGGCAGCCACGCACAGCACCACCAGCCTGAGCGAAAGGTTCACGCACGCCTCCGACCGCCTCGGGCGGCTCGGATCCCGCGCCCGCCAATCAGCTCTGGAGGCTACATCGCAAAGGGGACATCCCAACAAACAAAGACGCGGGCGAATCAACCACTGGTCATCAAGACGCCGAGATATCGCGGCCAACGGTGGAAAGCCGAAGGGGTGAGCGGCCCCTGATCGCCCGCGCAGCCCGCCGGGCGGTCACGCTTTCGTTGTCCAGGGGGCTGGACGCCGTCGCCGCGCCTCAGCGCGGCGCCGCATCAAGCAGCGAGTTGTGCATCCAGCCCCAGGCGACGCCATCGGTCCCCACCTGGAGCCAGCCCCCCGGCGCCTCGCCATAGACCTCGAGCGGCGTGGAGCGCGGCGCGACCCGCAGCACCTCGCCGTCACGCGGTGCGCTGCGTATGTTGGCGCCGCTGCGTGACGTCGTGACGATCCGCCGCAGCGCGACGAGCGATGGCGGCGCCGTCGGGCCGGACGCCGCCGGCAGCATCGTCGGGCCGGACGCCGCGGCCGGCAGCGTCGTCGCGCCGCTCTCGGCATCCCACGAGTTCCAGTCCGGCAACGGCGGCAAGGCGCCCGCGACGGCGCGCAGGCTCGGCGGGCCGCCGCCCTCGAAGCAGCGCTCCGACAGCAGGAGGAAGACGCGCGTCGCTTCTGGCCCGCTGGCGGCGATCGCGAAGTCGCTCACGCGCGGCGCGTCGCCCTCGAAGGTCACCACCGCGACATAGGGCAGGAACGCCTCGGCGGCGCCGGGCAGGGCGGCGCGCCCACAGACTGCGACGCCGGGCTTCATCGCCTGCGGGAAGACCTGCACGCCGCGCTGGCGCAACTCGCTCGCGGCGCGCAGGCGCGCGCGCACCGCGGCATGTGCGGCCTCCAGGGCGGCGGCGTGGCGCGGCTCGGGCGTCGCCGCCCGCGACGGTGCTTCCGGCTCCTCGCGGCAGGCCGCGAGCGACGCCACGATCATCCAGGCGGTGCAGAGGCGGCGCATGACCGCGTTATGCCGCCGCCACGCGCGGTGCCGCCCCGGGCGCGGCACCCGCCGGGGCGCCCAGCCCGCTGCCCGCGACCGCAAGCCCCGCAAGGCCGAGCCGATGGGCCAGCGCCAGCACCTCGCGCAGGATCGCGTGCTTCGCCGCGCGCTCCGCCGCCGCGCTCGAGGCGGCGAGATAGGCGCTGAACTCGACCTCGATCCCCTCGAGCCCGATGCCCGTCGCGCCGACCAGGCTCCGCTCCGGCACCACCTCGGGCCGCGCGGCGAGGATGTCGCCGATGCCCTGCAGCAGCGCGTCCACCTGCTCGGCGCCCGCGCCCCAGCCAATGACGAGCTTGCCGGCGGCCAGCCGGTGCCGCCGCGTGCCGAGGTTGTTGATCGTGGCATCGGCCAGCTTGCCGTTCGGCACGATCACCAGGCTGTCCTCGGCCGTGCGGATGCGGGTGGAGCGGATGCCGACCTTCTCGACCGTGCCCTTGACCTCGCCCGCCGCGATCCAGTCGCCGCGCCTGAAGGGCCGGTCGGTGAGCAGGATGCCGGCGCCGAAGACGTTCTGCAGAGTCTCGCGCGAGGCGAAGGCGAAGGCGATGCCGCCGACGCCGAGGCCCGCGATGATGCCGGCCACCGGGATCGAGAGCGCGGTCGCCACCCAGAGCAGCGCGCCCACCACGAGCAGCAGCTTGGCCGCGCCGGCGACGAGCGAGACCATGATCTCGTCCAGCTGGCTCGGCGTGCCCTGCGCGACGCCAGCCAGGCGGCGCGCGACGGCGTCCACCAGGTGCCAGCCCGCCCAGGCCGCGGCGAGGGCGAGCGTCGTGGTGCAGAGGAGGTGCATCGCGGTCTGCACCACGTCCGGCAGGCCGAGCTCGCTGCTGCCGACGAGCCAGAGCGCGCTCGCCGCCGCGATCCGTGCGGGCCAGCGGATCCGCGCCGCCTCCGCGGGCTGCGCGCCCGAGGTCCAGCGCAGGATGGCGGCGGAGGGCCAGCCCGCGAGCAACCCGACGAGCCAGCCGCCGAGCAGCACGAGCGCGATTCCAAGGACCTGCCACGCCTCCACCGGCCCGAGCCGCGAGAGCAGCGCCGGCGCATGGCTGCCGATCCACTGCCGCAGCGCGAAGAAGCCGGAAGGCGGCGGCGCTGTGGCGGCGGCCTCGGGGTCGGGCGGCATCGTCTCGAAGGCGGCGTAGAGCGGACGCAGCGCCTCCACCGTCTCACGCGCGACGCGCCACTGGGCCGGCGCCTCGGCGGCCGCGGCTTCGGTGTCGCGCGCCACCACGACGCGGCCGAGCGGATGCTCGAAATGCACATAGGGCCGGGGAGATGCGGGATCGTCCGGCACCTCCTGCGGCAGGACGGGCCCGATGCGGGCGAGGATCTGGCGCAGATACTCCGCGGCGAGCCGCCCCTCATGCGCGCGCACCGGCTCGGTGATGCCGGAGAAATCGAAGGCGGCAAGCCGCGCCGCCTCCGGCGCGCGCGGGTCGAGGAGGGTGAGGAACACGTCGCGCGGGCTGCGCAGGCCGAGATGCGCATCGGCCGCCGGCGTCCCGCCGCGCGCCGCCTGCATGGCGCGGGTCCGCTCGGCCAGCACGCCGGCCTCGGGCGCCACGATGAACCAGCGCCCGTCGCGGCGGCGGAACGTCAGCGGCAGCGACTGGTCCGTGCCCGCCTGGCCGAGATGGACCGCGAGCTCGTCCCCTTCCGCGGAGCGGCCCGGTATGGACCAGAGACGGAAGGTCGCGAGGTCGACCGCGTCCGAGAGCGCTTGTGCCGCCCCGATGAGCTGGCCCGGCCGCATCGGCGCGGCGGCCTCGGCGAAGTCGAGCACCGCGACGGCCCCGCCCCAGGCCTCGACGTCGCCGGCCCTGGCGCGGTTGGCGGCGGCGAGGAAGGTGCGCATCGCGCGCCGCGGCGTCGCCTGGTCAACCGGAAGCCGCGCATCGGCAGGGGCGACGCGGCCGCCGGTCCACCACTCCCCGCTGTCGAAGCGGCCCATGAAGGACTGCCCGTCATCGGAGAGGACGAAGAGGAAGCGGCCGAAGCGGTCTCCCTCGACCCAGCGGCCCTCGAGTTCCCGGCCGCGGACCTCGGCCTCGATCCGGCCGTTGTAGAGGGGGTAGGCGCCGGTGACGCGCGCGCCCTCCTGCCGCAGGTCGAGCACCGCGCCCCCGCCACGCCAGCGCGTGTCCCAGGTGCCGGTCCAGTCGGCCGCGCGTGCCGCATCGGCTGCCAGCGCGAGCAGGACGCCCAGGACAAGCGCCGCAAGCCGCGCGACAAGGATGGTCCGCATCGCCAGAGGCCTCCTCCTCCTGCCGGATCAGCGGGCCAGGCCGAAAAAACTCTGGAAGAGGCGAGCTTGTGGCGTTTCGGCCGGTGACAAGTTCGCGACGTCGTCGACGGGCCGGCACCAGGGATCACCAACGGGTGAGCGGCTTGAAGCTGGCGCCGCGCGCGCAGGCTACACGGCCTCGCCTGCGATCAACGCCAGCCCTTCGGCGACCGACACGAACTCCCCGCCCGTGGCCACGCGATCCGAGCCGAAGCGCTCCTCGAACAGCTGCCGCACCGCCGGCACCAGCGAGGTGCCGCCGGTGAGGAAGACACGGTCCACCTGGCCCGCGGCAAGCCCCGCATCGGCCAGCGCGGCGTCGAGCGCGCCGGCGATGCGCGCGAGCTCCGGCGCGATCCAGTCCTCGAACTCGGCGCGGGCGATCGGCGCCTCCAGCACGAAGTCGGTGTGGGTGAAGCGCAGCACCGTCGCGGCCTGCCGCGACAGCTCGGCCTTGGCCGCGGAGACGGCGCGATAGAGCGCATAGCCCGCCTCGTCCTCGATCAGCCGGATCAGCCGGTGCAGGCGTTCGGGATGCGCCGCGGTGCGCGCGACGCTCGCGATGTCGCGCAGCGTGCGCGGGGCGCGCATCAGCGACAGCTGGTGCCAGCGCGCGAAGCTGACATACCAGCCGATCGGCACCGGCAGCATCTTGCCCATCACGGCATAGTCGCTGCCCTTGCCGAGCGCGGGCGAGACCACGCGGTCCATGATGCGGTAGTCGAAGGCGTCGCCGGCGATGCCGACGCCGGCATGGCCGAGCGCGGTGACGCGCCGCGGCGGGCCGGGATCGAAGCGCAGGACGGAAAAGTCGCTGGTGCCGCCGCCGAAATCCGCGACCAGCACCGTCGCCGCGCCATCCAGCCCCGCGGCGAAGCGATGGCCGGCGCCGGCCGGCTCCAGCGCGACCTGCACCTGCTCCATGCCAGCGGCGGCGAAGGCGGCGCGCAGGCGCTGCTCGCCCAGGCCCTCCTCCTGCGTCTGGCCGACGAAGCGGACGGGGCGGCCGATGACGATGCGTGCGCCCTCGATCTCGGCGCGGAAGGGGGCGAGGAGCTCGCGCAGGAACAGCGCGACCAGCTGTTCCAGCCGCCAGGCGCGGCCGGCGATCTGCGTCTCGGTGAAGCTGCGCTGCGCGAGGTAGCTCTTCAGCGACATGATCAGCCGGCTTTCCAGCGGATCCTCGAGATAGGCCTCGATCGCGGCGGGGCCGGCGAAGTGCCGCGTGCGGCCCCCGGCTCCGGAGAGGAAGCAGAGGACGGAGCGGAATACCTCGCCGGTGGGGTGGCGCAGCGTCTCGACACTGCCATCGGGGCGCAGCAGGGCGACGACGCTGTTGGTCGTGCCGAAATCGATGCCGATCGCGGGGCGCATCACGCTTTCCTACGCGGCATCCCGACCAGTAGCCGCGGCGCGGCGAAGGGCTCGACCAGCCAGCGATAGGCGGCGAGCGTGATCGCCGTCGTCGCGACCACGATGATCGCCCAGGCCGCGGCGCCGGGCATCGCGAGCGGCAGCAGCGCCGCAGCGATCAGCAGCAGCGGGACGTGGTGCAGCACATAGACCGCCATGGTGGACCCGCCGAGCCAGGACAGCGCGCGGCTCGCCGCGGGCGGGTGGCGCCCGGCATAGCCGAAGGACGCGCCGATCGCGCCCCAGGCGCAGAGCCCGACGCCGATGCGCCCCGTCACGCTGTCCGGCGCGGCGACCATCAGCGCGAAGCCCAGGGCGGCGAGTGCCAGGAACAGCGGGGCGTCCTGGCGCAGCCGCCCCTCCAGGCCGGGCCAGGCCGCGAGCCAGGCGCCGAGCGCCACGCAGGCCGCGTAGAACACCAGGCTGCCCCAGTCCTGCACCAGGTTCGACAGGTTCGGCCAGTAGGCGTCGCCCGCGACGGCGACGACGGCCAGCGCCGGCGCCGGCAGGAAGGCGAGCATCCGCCCGGGCATCCGCATCGAGACGACCTGGCGCGCCAGGTGCTGCAGCAGCGGCAGCAGCACGACCGAGATGATGAAGAGGTAGGCGAGGAACCAAAGATGCGACCAGGTCAGCAGGTTCAGCCGTCCCCAGTAGCGCGGCAGGAATTCCAGCAGCCCGGTCGTCAGCGGGTCCACCAGGCGCCAGCCGCCCAGCCCGATGTTGCGGCCCTGCTGCAGCTCGATGAAGCGGATGATCGGGCCGAGCAGCAGGATGCCCGCGACGAGCGGCAGCAGGATGCGCTCCGCCCGGTCGCGCAGGAACCGCGCGCCGCTGCGCCGGCGCAGCGCGACCACGGAACCCCAGCCCGCCAGCGCGAAGAACAGCGGGATGGTGCCGATCCGGAACGCCTCGTAGATCACCGTGGGGAGGAGGTGGGGGCTCGCGCTCTTGACGTGGTAGCGCGGCTCACTCGTGAAGATCAGGGTCGCATGCGCCACGATGATCGCGAAGCAGGCGACGACCCGCAGCAGGTCGAGATCGGTCCGGCGCGAGCCCGGGCGCGGGGCGAGGTCGGTCATGGGCGGTGTCGGATCCTGGTGCCGGCGTCGGGTCCGGCAGGTCGGGCTTCCGGAGGCGCGGGCCTTATGCCTCGCCCGGCGCGGCGGGTCCATGCGCGGGCGCGGCGCGCAGCCCGTCCAGGGCGGCGTCCACCGCGGCGGCCAGCGCCGTCTCCGCCTGGCCGGCGCGGGCCAGCAGCAGCGCGCCCTGCAGTGCAGCCAGCACCATCACCGCCTGCGCCTCCGGCCGGCGGGTCGCGGCGACCTCGCCGCCGGCCTGGCCGCGGCCGAGCGCGGCGGCGAGCGTGCCGAGCACGGCCTCGATCGTGCCGGCGACGGCGCGCTGGATCTCCGGGTCCTCCACCAGGCCCTCGCCGATCGTGTTGCCGACGAGGCAGCCGCAGCCGCCGGGCGTCGCCGCGGCGTGGACGGCTTGCAGGATCATCGCCTTCAGCCCGGGCAGCACGGGGCCCTCGGCCAGCGGCGCCAGCAGGCCGAGCCAGCCCTGGCGGTAATGCGCGAGCGCGGCGAGGAAGAGCCCGCGCTTGTCGCCGAAGGCGGCGTAGAGGCTGCCGCGCAGCACGCCCGTCGCCTCGACGAGGTCGCCGATCGCGGTGCGTTCGTAGCCGTGGCGCCAGAAGAGCCGCATGGCGGTGTCGAGGACCGCGGCCTCGTCGAATTCGCGCGGCCGGCCGGTTCGGGTCATGCGGAGGCGATAAGATATCTTGACTGCACGTTCAATAACCGCATTTGTTGAATGTCTGTTCAAGAAAACGGAGCCCGATCCGATGAAGCGTCGTTCCCTTCTCTCGCTCGCCGCGCTGCCGCTGCTGGCGCCCTCGGCCTGGGCGCAGGCGCCGCTGCGGCGCGCCACCGCCGCCGGCGCGCGGGTGGTGACCGCGGCGCATCCCGCCGCGACGATCCACAGCTATGTCTCGGCCGCGGACGGCTTCCATGTGGCGGCGCATGTGATCGAGGGTCCGTCGGGGCTGGTGCTGGTGGATGGCGGACTGACGCCGGCGGCGGGCGGGGAGATCCGCGCGCTGCTCGACGGGCTCGGCAAGCCGCTGCAGGCGGTGCTGCTCAGCCACTTCCATCCCGACCACTGGGCGGGGCTGACGGCGGCCGGCCTGCCCGAGGTTCTGGCCGGCCCGGCGACGGCGGAGCTGATGCGCGCCGCGGGGCCTTCCATCGCGGCCTCGCTGCCTTTCGCGCCGGCGGTGCCGCGCGTCGGGGTGCAGGCGCCGGGCGCGCTCAGGCTCGGCGGGGTGGAGATGGCGGTCTCCTATGTCCGCGACACCGAGGCGCCGGAGATCATGGTGGTGGAGATCCCGGGCGCGTCGGCCGTCGTTGTGCAGGACATCTTCTACAACGGCGTGCATGCCTATGTGTCGCGCCGGCTCGAGGCCTGGATCGCCGCGCTGCGCGGGCTGGAGTCGCGGGGCGACGTGACCTTCCTGGTCGGCCATGGCGAGCCCGCGACGGCGCGCGAGATCCCGCGCCTGGTGTCGTATCTCGAGGCGGTGCAGCCGATGGTCGCGACGGGCCCGGTGGACCAGCGCGCGGTGGTCGCGGAGATGGTGCGCCGCTTCCCCGACTTCGCCTCGCCGGAGTTGCTGGCGCTGAGCCTCGGGCGCCTGCCGCCGGGCTGAGGCTTCTGCCGGCCGTGCCCGATCCCATATCGCGGCGGAACGACGAAGGCCCGTCATGACCGACCCCGCGCCGCTCTCAGCCGGCATCGCCGCGCAGTACCGCGCGCCTGCGCTGCGGGACTATGTCCGCCACCAGGCGCTGCTGGGCCGGGCCGGGCACCTCATGGAGATCGCGCAGCCGCCCGGCGAGTACGGCAGCGCGCCGGCTGACGAGCTGCTGCTGGTGCAGCCGCAGGTCGCGGGGATCGGGCTGCGCAAGGTCTGGGGCGCCGGGCGCTTCGACGGCGTGGCGCCGGTGCGCTCGCTGTGGCTGGTGCCGCCGCGCACCGCGACGGCGCTGACCGTGCGCACGCGGCACGTCATCCGCACGCTCTCCATCGGCGCGGCCAGCCTGGGCGATTCCCTGCCGGACCGCGCGCGGCCGGGCGACCTCGGCGCGCTGGCGGCCGCCCCCTTCTTCAGCCCGCTGGCCGATCACCTCGTGCAGGCGCTGTGGCATGCGGCGGCGGCGGGCGAGGACAGCCGGCTGCGCGTGGACGGCGCGCTGCACCTGCTGCTGGACGAGCTGGCGCGGCTGGCGGGCGAGAAGCCGCCGCCGCGCCGCGGCGGGCTGGCGCCGTGGCAGGTGCGGGTCGCGACCGAGGCCATCGCGGAGCAGCCGGCGGCGACGCTCTCGCTCGCGGCGCTTGCCGCGCTGGTGCGCCTCTCGCCGCAGCATTTCGCGCGGGCCTTCGCCGCCTCGCTCGGCGTGCCGCCGCACCGCTACCAGAAGCAGCTGCGCATCCGGCGCGCGGCGGCGCTGCTGGAGCAGGGCAGGCTCTCCGTGACCGAGGTCGCGATGGCGGTCGGCTACGATTCCGGCCAGGCGCTGGCGCGCGCCTTCCGGCAGGAGACCGGCGTCGCGCCGCGCGACTGGCGGCGCGCCCGGATGGCATGACCGCAGGATCGGTCACCTCGGCGCAGGATCGGGCACGACGCGCGGGGCGGGGCGGGGCTAGGCGGCGGGCGGTGCAACCGCCGGAAAGGAACCCACCACCCATGACCACGACCGTCCCGCCGCGGCTCGACCCCGCCAACGCGGTCTTCCTGCCGATCGACTACATGCACGGGCTGATGTCGGCCTGCCGCTCCATCGAGCCCGGGATCCTGCGCAACAACGCCATCGCGCTGGCGAAGGTCGCGAAGCTCTTCGGCCTGCCGACCTTCGGCACGGGCGACCGCTCGGGGCGCACCTATCTCGGCGCGGAGATGACGGAAATCGAGGCGATCATCCCGGAGATGCGCTTCATCAACCGCTCCTCCGTCGGCGCGTGGGAGGCGCCGGGCTACGCCGACGCCGTGCGCGCGACCGGGCGCCGCCAGCTGATCATGGCGGGGATCACGACGGAGCAATGCGTCGCCTTCACCGCGCAATCCGCGCTGGCCGAGGGCTACCAGGTCCATGTGGTGCTCGACGCCTCCGCCTCGCTCGACGAGCGGTCGGAAATGGCCGCGGTGGCGCGGCTGACGGCGATGGGCGCGACGGTGACGACCTGGTCGCCGCTGGCGGCCGAACTGCTCGGCGACTTCGCGCGGCCCGAGGCGATGGGGCTGATCCGCATCTACTCCGAGCACCAGGGCTCGCTGCGCATGGTGGAGGACGCGTTCAACGTCGCGACCGCGGCGGCGCGGAGCGCGCTCGGCGCCGGCGACAACGCGGCGCGCGAGGGCGCCTATCACGGGCGGTAGCGTTCCGCGCGCCCCGGCACGCCGTCATTCGAGCGGCCGGATTCGCCGCGGCGGCGATGTCGCCTTCGCGGATCAGGCGCCGGCCCGCGATCAGCCTGGGTGTGCGCACCGAAGGTGGGCGCGCCAGGGCGTGAAGCGCCGGGCCATCGGGCTGACGACAACCAGCCGGATCCGGGTCTAGTCATGGCGGCATGTCCAGGGCGACGCGCGCGACGACGGCGCTGGCGAAGGCGGGCATCGCCTTCACCGTGCACGAATACGACTACGACCCGGAGGCCGACAGCATCGGCCTGGCCGCCGCCGCGGCGCTGGGCGAGGACCCCGGGCGGGTGCTGAAGACGCTGATGGCGCTGGTGGACGGCAGGCCCGCCTGCGTCATCGTCCCGTCCGACCGCGAGGTCTCGATGAAGCGCCTGGCGGCGGTCTTCGGGGCGAAGGCCGCGCAGATGATGAAGCCGGCCGAGGCCGAGCGGATCGCGGGCTACAAGGTCGGCGGCATCAGCCCCTTCGGGCAGATGCGGCCCGTCCGGACCGCGATCGAGGAAGGCGCGCTGGTCCACGACCTCGTCTACGTCAATGGCGGCCGGCGCGGGCTTCAGGTGAGGCTCTCGCCGCGCGACGCGGCGGCCTTCCTGAAGGCGATCGCCGCGCCGGTGGTGGCGTGACGCGCGGGTTGCGTGCGACGCTGCGCGCATGACCGCGAAGACCGTGACCCGCTGCGCCTGGGCGAGCAGCGATCCCCTGATGGAAGCATACCACGACACCGAATGGGGCGTGCCGGTGCGCGATGCGCGGATGCTGTGGGAGACGCTGATGCTGGAGGGCTTCCAGGCAGGCCTCTCCTGGCAGGTGATCCTGCGCAAGCGCGAGGCCTTCCGCGCGGCCTTCGCGGGCTTCGATCCCGTGGCCGTCGCCGCCTTCACGGAGAAGGACATCCAACGCCTGCTGGCGGATGCCGGCATCGTCCGGTCGCGCGCGAAGATCGAGGCGACGATCGCGGGCGCGCAAATCTTTAACACGATGCAGGCGCGCGGCGAGGACTTTTCAGGGTTCTGCTGGTCCTTCACGGAGGGCAAGCCGATCCGCGGCGACGGCAAGGCGACCACGACGCCGCTGGCCGAGGCGATCTCGAAGGAACTCAAGCGGCGCGGCTTCAAGTTCGTCGGCCCGACGATCGTGTATGCGTGGATGCAGGCCGTCGGCATCGTGGACGACCACGCCCCGGGCTGCTTCCGGCACCGGGCGGCGTGACGTGGATATACCATTGACATATCCCATGCCGCATCCCAGCTTGGTCGCCGAGGATCGACGGCATGACCCGCACCATGCTCTTCCGTTCCAACCGTTCGCAGGCGGTGCGCCTGCCTAAGGCCGTCGCCTTCCCGGACGACGTAAAGGAGGTCGCGGTCATCCGCGACGGGGCGCGGCGCGTGATCGTGCCGGCGGAAGCGCTCTGGGACGACTTCTTTGCAGCGCCCGGTATCGATCTGCCTGAGCGCGACCAGCCCGCGGCGGAGACGCGCGAAGCCCTGTGATGCTGCGCTACGCGCTCGACACGAATCTCTGCATCCGCGTGCTGCGCGATCGTCCGCCGGCGCTGCGCGAGCGCTTCAACCTGAACGCCCAAGAACTCTGCATCTCGACGATCGTGTTGACGGAACTGCTGCACGGTGCCGCGAAGTCGCAGCGGCCCGAGCACAACAGGCACGAGGTCGGACGGTTCGCTGCGCGGCTGCAGGTGCTGGGCTTCGACGAGGCCGCGGCAGGTCACGCCGCGGAGATCCGGGCAGAGCTCGAGCAGCGCGGCCCGGCCATCGGCGGCTACGACATGCTGATCGCGGGGCACGCCCGCAGCCGGGGCCTGATCGTCGTGACGGGCAATCTGCGGGAGTTCTCGCGCGTGCCCGGCCTGCGTTGCGAGGATTGGCTCGGTGCGGCCTGACGCTGCGGGCCTCGCCGACCACGAAACCCGCGTTGCGCGCGACCTCGCCGCGCTCGGCCTGCCGCCGGCCAACTGGCCGGCGAGCGTGGAGGGACCGGATGGCAGGCCGATGGCCGACGTGCTGATCGTCGGCGCCGGCGTGTCGGGCCTGGCGGCCGCCGCCGCGCTGACGCTGCAGGGCATCCGCAACATCGCCGTGCTGGACCGCGCACCGGAAGGCGAGGAGGGCATCTGGACCACCATCGCGCGGATGCGCACGCTGCGCTCCCCGAAGTCGCTGGCGGGGCTTGCCTTCAATATCCCCTCGCTCACCTTCGGCGCCTGGTACGCCGCACGGCAAGACGAGGCGGCGTGGCAGGCACTCGGCAAGTTCCCGAACCGGGACTGGCAGGACTACCTCTCCTGGATCCGGCGCGTGCTCCGCCTGCCCGTGGAGAACGGCGTTGAGATGCTGGCGGTGCGCCCGCGCGGCGGGTTCCTGGAGGTCGAGACGAGCCACGGCGCGCGCTTCGCGCGCCACGTCGTCTTCGCGACGGGACGCTCGCGGCCGGAGAACCGGCACATCCCGGACGGCGTCCCGCGCGACCTCTGGCCGGACCTGGCGATGCATTCGGCGGATCCGATCGACGTCACGCGCTTCGCGGGACGGCGCGTGGTGGTCGCGGGCGGCTCGGCCTCGGCCTGGGACCATGCGGCGGTGGCGCTGGAGAACGGCGCGGCGCGGGTGGACATGCTGATCCGCCGCGCGGCGCTGCCGCAGGTCAACAAGGCGATCCCGGCGTTCTCGCCGCCGGTCTTCGAGGGCTGGGCGACCTGGCCGCTCGAGGATCGCTGGCGGATGCTGCTGTACCTCTTCCGCGACCACCGCCCGCCGCCGCCGGCGGAGTCCGTGCTGCGCGTGACGGAGCGCTTCGCCGACCGATTCACGCTGCACCCGTCCTCGCCGCTGGTCGGCGCCGCGCGGCAGGGGGATGGCGTGCGCGTCGCGATCGGTGGCGCGCGGCCGCGCGGGATGGAGGCCGGCTTCCTCGTGCTCGGCACCGGGTTCGAGGTGGATCTCGACGGCATGGCGGAGATCGCGGATTTCCGCGGCGGCATCGCGCTGTGGCGCGACGCCTACGCGCCGCCGCCGGCACTCGCGCATCCGCCCTTCCTGCGCTTTCCCCTGCTCGGCCCGGGCTTCGAGCTGACGGAGAGCGCGCCCGGCGCCTGCCCCGACGCGGCGCGCGTCAGGCTCTTCACCACGGCGAGCAACGCCTCGCTCGGCTACGTCGCGACGGAACTGCCGGGCGTCGTCACCGGCGCGCTGCGGCTGGCGCGGCACATGGCGGAGACGCTGTCGCGGGAGGACATGGCGCATCTGCGCGGCGTCATCGAGGCCTTCGACGTGCCCGGCCTGGCCGGCACGCCTTTCGACACCATGGGGAACGACGGATGAGCGCCGTGACGATCCACGGGATCAGGAACTGCGACACCATGAAGAAGGCGCGCGCCTGGCTCGAGGCGCGGGGCGTCGCGCATGGCTTCCACGACTACAAGGTCGCGGGGCTGGATCGCGCGATGCTGGAGCGCTGGCTGGACCAGGTGCCGTGGGAGAGGCTGCTCAACCGCGCCGGCCCGACCTTCCGCAAGCTGCCCGATGCGCGGAAGGAGGGCCTGGACCGGGAGAAGGCGATCGCGCTGATGCTGTCCAATCCGTCCATGGTGAAGCGGCCGGTGCTGGAGTCCGGCGGCAAGGTCACGGTCGGCTTCTCGCCGGAGAGCTACGCGCGGCTCTTCGAATAGGCCGCGCAGAAGCCCTCTCCCCCATGAGCAGGGGAGAGGGCGCGCGCGGCGGCCATCAGGCGGCGTCGTGCAGGATGATGCCGAGCGTGTGGCGGCTTCCGGCGCGCACGGTGCTGACGCCATGGCGCATTGCGACGCGATAGTCGCCCCGCGTGCCGCGGCGGGGACGCAGCCGCACCGCGAAGACGACCGCATCGCCCTTGCCGAGCGGCACGACCTCCGCGCGCGACTGCAGGCGCGGGCGCTGCTCCGTCAGCACGAACTCGCCGCCCGAGAAATCCTCGCCGGGGCGCGACAGCAGCACCGTCGCCTGCATCGGGAAGACGAGGTCGCCATAGACGTCCTGGTGCAGGCAGTTGTGGTCGCCCGGCCCGTAGCGCAGCAGCAGCGGGGTCGGCTTCGACTGCCCGGCGGCGTGGCAGCGCGCCAGGAACCCGGCATGGTCCGGGGGAAACCGCGCCGCGAGGCCGAGGCGCTCGTGCCAGGCATTCGCAAGCGGGGCGAGCGCGGCATAGAGATCCTCCCGCAGCGCCGGGATGGGCGGCGGCAGCGGGTGGGCGAAGTACTTGTACTCGCCCTGGCCGAAGCCGTGGCGCTGCATCACCACGCGGCTGCGGAAGCCCTCGCCGTCGTAGCGCGCGGCGAGCGCGTCGCAGGCGTCCTCGTCCAGCAGCCGCGGCAGCAGCGCCCAGCCCTGTGCGTCCAGCGCGGTCGCCAGTGCCGAGCCATCGATCGCCGTCATGCCGCTCTCCCCGATGTCGAGCGCCGGATAGCCCGCCGCGCCGCGCCGCGCCCTCCGCCGGTTGCGGCGGCATCAGCGCCCCAGGGCGGCCCAGCCCCAGCGCAGCAGCGGCGCCGCTTCGGCCGCGAAATCCGCGATCTCCCCGGCCAGCGCTGATGTCGCGACCGAGGCCACGGACAGCGCGCGGCGCGTGGTGAAGGAGCGGCGTCGGATCGCGTCCTCGATCACCGCCTCGTAGCCCCTGGGGTTGCGCTTCAGCGCGCCCTCGTCCTCGTCCAGCGCGAGGCCCGACTTCGCCAGCGCCGTGGTCACGCGCCTCCAGGCCGCGGGCTCCTCGGCGATGGCGCGGCGGAGCGCGTCCAGCGCCTTCGGCTCGGGCTGCCAGAAGCCGGCAGCGGCGAAGCAGCCTTCCGGCGCGACATGCACATAGAGCACCCCGCCATGCGGCCCGCCGCCCGAATGGCTCAGGATCGCGCCGACATGCGTCTTGTACGGGCTCTTGTCGCGGGAGAAGCGGACGTCGCGGTGGATGCGGAAGACCGCCTTGCGGGGATCGCCGCCGAGCGGGATGCGCCGCCTGGCCATCGCCGCGCCGAGCTCCGCCATCAGCGCTTCCATGGGCGCGCGCAACGCCGTCGCGTAGGTCGCCTTGTTCGCCTCGAACCAGGCGCGGTCCTGGTGTGTCGCGAGGTCGCGCAGGAAGGCCAGGCCCTCCGTCGGAAAACCCGCGAAGGGCGGCAGGGGCAGGGGCTCGGGCGCAAGCGCGGGCCTGCGGGGCATGCGCGTCACGGCCCGACGTAGAGCCGGCCCGGGATCTCGTCCACGCCGCTGCCCGCCGGCCTGGCGGGGCGGCGGCCGGGCACGGCCGCGGGCGGGCCGTCGGCGGCGATCGTGGCCAGCAGGTCGGCGCGCACCAGCGGCGCGTTCCGGTAGTACTGGTGGCCGACCCAGTTGGCGGTCACCTCGGTCTGCGGCACCAGGATGTCCGGCCCGAAATCCAGCACCACGCGGGAATAGTCCACCACCGCGACATTCGCCGGCAGGTCCTGCGGCCGGGACGGACCGGCGGCGCCGAGCCTGTCCTTGCCGTTGGCGACGCCCGACACCAGCCAGACCACGCCGTCGTCACGGTTGACGCCGATCGTCGTGAAGGCCGCGACCTCGGCGATGGCGCGCAACGCGCCGGCGGTGGGGCTGGCGCCGGGCCGGTCCAGCACGTCCCGCACGTCGTCGCCGGCCATCAGGAAGGCCTGGGCGAAGACGGGCCGCGCCTTCAGCGCCGGCAGCATCGGCTCGATCGCCTTCATGCCCCAGCGCGTCGCCTGCACGCCCATGGAATGGGCGAGGTAGACGACCTTCTGGCCGGGCCGGCGCGCGGCCGCGACGGCGGCGATCAGCTTCGCCAGCGCCGGCCCGGACTGGCCGACCTGCTGGGCGTCGTCGTCGTAGCTGACGGGGCCCCGGCCCTGGCTCGGCCAGGTGAAGGCGAAGGGTAGGAAGCTCCGGTCCCAGCCAGCCTCGAGCCAGGCGCAGAGCTTGGCCGTGCGGCTCATCGCATCGGCATAGGTGTGGTTGAAGCCATGGGTGAAGAGCAGCGGCACCGCGCCCTCGTGCTCGGCCGTCAGCAGCCACTTGGCGACGCTGTCGGCGAGCGCGTCGGCGGTGTCTGGGGCGAGCTGGAGGGTGGCGAAGTCGCACTCGCCCTCGGGCACGGGGTCGGCGAGGCCGGTGCAGCTCACGAAGCCCGTGCGCAGCGCGTCCGGTGGCTGGCAACACAGGCCGCCGAAGCGCCGCGTCTGCCCGTCGACCGCGCGGTTGGTGGCGAAGAAGACCTGGCGAGCCGGCATGACGGCATTCCCCCGCTGCTGTGGCGCGGCCGGCAGCATGGCCGGCCCGGTCCCGGCATGAAAGCCCGCCGTTGCGGCGGGCCCCCTTGTCCTCTTCCCCGCCCGAAGCGAGAGTTGGCGGACGGGCCGCCCAGGGGGGCGCCGGACGTCTACGGGAGAGCTTCAAGCATGCGTCTTGCCAAAATCGGCGCCGCGCTCGGCGCCGCGCTCCTCGGCGCGGTCACGGCGGGTTCCGCCGTCGCGCAGCCCGCGGCCGACACGGTCGGCGCGATCCGCCAGCGGGGCCAGCTGGTCTGCACCTCCGCGCCGTCCACGGTCGGCTTCTCGCTGCCGGACAGCCAGGGCGTCTGGCGCGGCATCGACGTCGACTATTGCCGCGCGGTCGCCGCGGCGATCTTCGGCGACGGCAACCGCATCCGCATCGTCCCTTCCTCGACCCAGCAGCGCTTCACCATGCTGCAATCCGGCGAAGTGGACTTGATCGTGCGCAGCACGACCTGGACGATGGCGCGAGAGGCGTCGCTCGGCATGCTCTTCGCCGGCATCAGCGTCTATGACGGGCAGGGCTTCATGGTGCACCGCGACAGCGGCGTGACCTCCGCCCGGCAGCTGGACGGCGCGACGGTCTGCGTGCAGCCCGGCACGACGACCGAGCTGAACATGGCGGACTTCTTCCGCACCAACAACCTCCGCTACACGCCGGTGGTCATCGAGAACATCGAGGAGATCCGCAACGCCTTCATCAGCCGCCGCTGCGACGCCTACACCAACGACGCGTCGTCGCTGGCGAGCTTCGCGGCCGGCCAGGGCGCCAACATGAACCGCTACCTCCTGCTGCCCGAGATCATCTCGAAGGAGCCGCTGGGCCCGGCGGTGCGCAAGGGCGACACCCGCTTCTTCGACATCGTGCGCTGGACCCATTTCGCGCTGATCACGGCCGAGGAGCTCGGCATCACCGCGGCGAACATCGACAGCTTCGCGAGCAGCACCAACCCCGACGTGCAGCGCTTCATGGGCCGCACCGGCGACCTCGGCCGCATGCTGGGGCTCGAGAACAACTGGGCGGTCAACGTCATCAAGACCGTCGGCAACTACGGCGAGGTGTGGGAGCGCAACATGACGCCGATCGGCTTCCCGCGCGGCATCAACAACCTCTGGACCCGCGGCGGGCTCCAGTACGCGCCGCCGATGCGCTGAGCGGCACGACAAGGAAGGGAACAGGGGCGGCCGGCAACGGCCGCCCTTCGTCTTTGAAGGAGGGAGGAAGAGCGATGAGGAAGCTCCTGGCCGCCGCGCTCTGCGCGCTGGCCCTTTCGACGCCGGCGGCCGCGCAGTCGCCCGCGCCGGACACCGTCGCGGCCATCCGCGCGCGGGGCGCGCTGCTCTGCGGCGTCACGCCCAACACGATCGGGTTCGCCAGCCCCGACAGCCGCGGCGAATGGCGCGGGCTCGACGCCGATTACTGCCGCGCGGTCGCGGCGACGGTGCTGGGCGACGCGACGAAGGTCCGCTTCGTGCCCACCACCGCGCAGAACCGCTTCACCGCGCTGCAGTCGGGCGAGGTGGACCTGCTGGTCCGCGCGACCACCTGGACGCTGTCGCGGGAGGCGCAGCTCGGCTTCCTCTTCGCGGGCATCAACTACCACGACGGCAACGGCTTCATGGTGCACCGGCGGATGAACCTGCGCTCCGCGCGGGAGCTGGACGGCGCCAGCGTCTGCCTGCAGCCGGGCTCGACGACGGAGCTGAACGTCGCGGACTACTTCCGGTCCAACAACATGCGCCTCAACCCCGTTCTGATCGAGAACCTGGACGAGCTGCGCACCGCCTTCGCCGCCGGGCGCTGCGACGCCTATGCCTCCGACACCTCGACGCTCGCGGCCTTCCGCGCCGGACTCGGCGAGCGCGGCAACGACTTCGTGCTGCTGCCGGAGATCATCTCGAAGGAGCCGCTCGGCCCGGTCGTGCGCAAGGGAGACCTGCGCTTCTTCGACATGGTGCGCTGGACGCATTTCGCGCTGATCACGGCGGAGGAGCTCGGCATCACCCAGGCCAACATCGACGGCTTCGCCGGCAGCACCAACCCCGACGTCCAGCGCTTCATGGGCCGCACCGGCGACCTCGGCCGCATGATGGGCGCGGAGAACGACTTCGCGGTGCGGATCGTGCGCGCGGTCGGGAACTTCGGGGAGCTCTGGGCGCGCAGCGTGACGCCGCTCGGTACGCCGCGGGGGATCAACGAGCTCTGGACGCGCGGCGGCCTGATGTACGCGCCGCCGATGCGGTGAGGTGAACCCTCTCCACCCGCAGGGGGGAGAGGGCAGGGCGAGGGGCGCGCGCCGATGAGGGCGCCTTCCTTTTCCTCGACGGCCCCGTCACCCAACCCTTTCCCCCATGAGTGGGGGAGAGGGCTATTGGGGCCTAGCCCAGCATCTCCCGCACGAGCGGGATCACCCGCGTCGCGTAGAGCCCGATGCAGCCCATCAGGTGGTCGTGGCTCAGCGCGCCGGCGCTGTATTTCAGCTGGAAGCGCTGGATGCCGAGCACGCGGATCGTCGCCGCGATCCTGCGCGCGACCGTCTCCGGCGATCCGACATAGAGCGAGCCCGTCTCGACCTCGCGGTCGAACTCCGCGCGGTCCATGGGTGGCCAGCCGCGCTCCGCGCCGATGCGGTCGCGCATGACGCGATAGGCCGGCCACATCGCCTCGCGCGCCGCCTCGTCGGTCTCCGCGACATGGCCGGGCGAATGGACGCCGATCGGCGGCACGGCGATGCCGAGCTGCCCGCAGGCCTGGCGGTAGAGATCGGCATAGGGCGCGAAGCGCGCGGGCTCGCCGCCGATGATCGCGAGCATCAGCGGCAGGCCGTATCGGGCCGCACGGATCACGGATTGCGGGCTGCCGCCGACGCCGATCCATGTCCGCAGCGGCGGATTCTCCACGAGCGGGAAGATGCGCTGGCCATCGAGCGGCGCACGCGTGCGGCCCTGCCAGGTCACGGGCTCCTGCGGAAGCAGGCGCGCGAAGAGGTCGAGCCGGTCCTCGAACAGGAGCTCGTATTTTTCGAGCGGCAGGCCGAAGAGCGGGAAGGATTCGGTGAAGGAGCCGCGGCCGAGGATCACTTCCGCGCGCCCGCCGGAAACCGCGTCCACCGTCGCGAAGCGCTGGTAGACGCGGACGGGGTCGTCGGAGCTGAGGACAGTCACGGCGGAGCCGAGCCGAATGCGCGTGGTGCGTGCGGCGATGGCGCCCAGCACCACCTCCGGCGCGGAGACCGCGAAATCCGCGCGATGATGCTCGCCGACGCCGATGAAATCGACGCCGAGCCGGTCGGCGAGAACGGCCTCCTCGACGAGGTCGCGGATCACCTGCGCGTGGGTCTTCGGCGTGCCGTCGGGCGCGGCGGTGACATCGCCGAAGGTGTCGAGGCCGAATTCGAGGGCGTGGGGCATGCGGGCTCCGGCGCGGGCGCGATGCTGGCAGGGGCGCCGCCGCGGAGGATTTACGGACCCGCACGCGGCGCGGCAAGCTCGGCCGCAGGAGGCCGCCAGGCCACTTTCCGGAGCACCTGCATGCCCGACGCCATCCTGCTCGATCGTCTCCGCGCCGCGGTGGACGCCGCCTTCGACGAGGAGGTGCGCTTCCTGCAGGAGCTGGTGCGCTTTCCCTCGCTGCGCGGAGCGGAGGCGCCGCTGCAGGACTGGATGCACCGCCAGCTCGGCGCGTGGGGCTATGCGATGGACCGGTTCAGCCTGGCCGATGTGCCGCTGGCCTCGCACCCGAAGGCCGCGCCGATGGTGGATGCCGATCCGGCGCGAAGCGTGCAGGTCGTCGCCGCGCATCGCGCCGCAAACCCCACGGGCCGCAGCCTGATCCTGCAGGGGCATATCGACGTGGTGCCGGAAGGGCCGGCCGCGATGTGGACGCATCCGCCCTATGCCGGCGTCGTGCGCGACGGTTGGCTCTACGGGCGCGGCGCGCATGACATGAAGGCCGGCGTCGCCGCCATGGTCTTCGCGATGGACGCGATCCGCGCGGCGGGGCTGGAACCCGCGGCCGATGTCTACCTGCAAACCGTGACGGAGGAGGAGAGCACCGGCAACGGCGCGCTGGCGACGCTGCTGCGGGGCTACCGCGCGGAGGCCGCGCTGATCCCGGAGCCCACTGGCCACACCATCACCCGCGCCCAGACCGGCACGGTATGGTTCCGCCTGAAGGTGCGCGGCGTGCCCGTGCACGTCATGGTCGCGCAGGATGGCACGAACGCCATCATGTCGGCCTATGCGCTGATCCAGGCGCTCTACGCGCACACCAAGACGCTGAACCAGGCGGCGCGCGCGAATGCCTGGTATGGCGCGATGCAGGATCCCATCAAGTTCAACCCCGGCATCATCCGCGGCGGCGACTGGGCTTCCTCGACGCCCGCCTGGTGCGAGGTGGATTGCCGCATCGGCCTGGTGCCGGGCACGACGCCGGAGGAAGCGATGCGCGCCGTCGAGCAGGTCGTGAAGGACGCGGCCAGGGGCGACGCCTTCCTCGCCAACAACCCGCCGGAGGTCGTCTTCCACGGCTTTCAGACCGATCCCTATGTGCTGGAGCCCGGCAGCGAGGCCGAGGCGGTGCTGGCCGCCGCGCATGCCGCCGTGCATGGCGGGGAGATGCCGGCGCGGCTCAGCACCGCGGTGAACGACACGCGCTACTACGGACTCTATATGGGCGTCCCCGGGCTCTGCTACGGGCCGAAGGGCGAGGGTGCGCATGGCTTCGACGAGCGGACCTCGCTGGCCGACCTCAAGACCTGCACGCTGACCATCGCCGCCTTCATCGCGGATTGGTGCGGGGTGAGGGAGGCGGGCTGAGGCGAAGAGAAGCCTTGCGCCGGCCTTGGCCTTCGGGCTACTACCATACTAGACGGCATAAAGCGGCGGGGAAGGAAGGCGCGTGGACAGCCTGGAGCGACCGGCCGAGCCCGCCCGCGCGCCCGCGCTGCCCGTGCTGGCCGACGCCGAAGGCCCGGTCGCGCCCCAGGTCCTGCAGCGCCTGCGCGAGGCGATCGTGCGTTGCGAGCTGCTGCCGGGCCGCGCCCTGTCCGAAGCCGAGATCGCCCGCCAGCTCGGCGTCAGCCGACAGCCCGTGCGCGAAGCCTTCATCAAGCTCGCCGAGGCCGGGCTGCTCTCCATCCGCCCGCAGCGCGGCACGGTGGTGCAGCGCATCTCCGTGGATGCCGTGCACGACGCGCGCTTCGTGCGCGAGGCCGTGGAGGCCGCGGTCGCCCGCGCCGCGGCCGAGGCGCGCGCGCCGGGGCTCGACGCGCGGCTCGCCGAGCTGATCGCGGGGCAGGAACGCTGCGCGGAAGCCGGCGACGCGCCGGGCTTCCTCGTCCTCGACGAGGCCTTCCACCGCGCGCTGGCCGAAGGCATCGGCCGCGCCTTCGCCTGGACCGCGCTGGAGCCGATCAAGGCGCAGATGGACCGCGTGCGCTTCCTGTCCTTCGAAGGCGCGACGCCGCTGCCCGAGCTGATCCGCCAGCACCGCGCCATCGCCCGCGCCGTCGTCAGGGGCCAGCCCGACCAGGCGGAGGCCGCGATGCGCGCGCATCTCCGCGAGATCCTCGCCAGCCTGCCGCGCATCGCCCGCGCGCATCCCGACTACTTCGAGCCGGCCCGGAACGGCCGGTCGCCCCAACGCAAGGAGGAAGCGTCATGACCACCAACCGTCGCACCCTGCTGCTCGCGGCCGCACTCGCCGCGCCGACCGTGAAGACCGCTTGGGGGCAGGGGCGCGTGACGCTGAAGCTCGGCCACCTCGCGAACGAGCAGAATGTCTGGCACCGCGCCTGCCTCAAGCTCGCCGAGGAAGCCGCCGCGCTGTCGAACGGCCGGATCGAGGTGCAGGTCTTCCCGAACGACACGCTGGGCCGCGAGATGGACCTGATCAACGGCATGCAGCTCGGCACCGCCGACATGACCATCACCGGCGAGACGCTGCAGAACTGGGCGCCGCTGGCGTCCCTGCTGGCGGTGCCCTACGCCGTGACCTCGATCCAGCAGATGGACGCCGTCGCGGGCGGGCCGATCGGCCAGCAGATCGCGGCCGAGATCGTGACGCGCGCGCGCGTCCGCCCGCTCGGCTATTTCGCGCGGGGCCCGCGCAACCTCACGGCCAACCGCGCCATCCGCACTCCGGACGAGCTGAACGGGCTGCGCCTGCGCGTGCCGAACGTGCCGCTCTTCGTCTCGGTCTGGCAGGCGCTGGGGGCGCGGCCGACGCCGATGGCCTTCGGCGAGGTCTTCACCTCGCTCCAGAACGGCACGATCGACGGGCAGGAGAACCCGCTCGCGCTGATCCGCAGCGCCAACTTCAACGAGGTCCAGCGCTTCGTGAACGTCACCGAGCATGTCTGGAGCTGGATCTACGTCGCGATCAGCGAGCGCCGCTGGCAGGCGATGTCCGCCGCGGACCGCGAGGCGCTGACGGAAGCCATGCGCCGCACCCAGGCCTATGAGCGGGGGCTCTTCACCGAGGATGAGCGCAACCTGGAGGCCGAGCTGAAGGCCAAGGGCATGACCTTCGTGCCGTCCGACCAGCAGGCCTTTGCGGCGAAGGCGCGGCCGGCCTCCATCGCCGGCGTGCGGGCCGAGGCGAAGCCGCTGCTCGAGCAGATGCTGGCGACCCGGGCCTGACGGGCTGAACCGGGCCGCGCGAGCGAGGCGCGGCCCGAGACGGAGTGCGACGATGGTCCTGCGACTCCTGGACGGCATCCATGTGGTGCTGCGCGTATTGCTCAGCGCGGTGTTCTGCGTCCTGCTCGCGGCCGTGGTGGTGCAGGTGGTCTCCCGCCTGACGCTGCCGCGCCCGCCGGTCTGGACGGAGGAGCTGTCGCGCTTCGCGCTGCTGTTCAGCGCGGCCGTCGGCGCGGGGCTGTCGCTGCGCACCGGCGACCTCGTCAACGTGGATGTCGTGACCTCCGCCCTGCCGGAACGTGCCAGGCGCGGGCTGGAGGCGGTCGTGATGGTCGCGATGCTCGTCTTCTGCGCCGCGCTGATCGAGCCGTCCTGGGACTTCACCGACATCGGCAGCCTGCAGGACAGCCCGGCGCTGGGGTGGAACATGTTCTGGGTGCATGCCTCGATGCTGCTCGCGCCCGTCACCCTCGGGCTCGCCTGCGTCGAGCGGCTGCTTCGAATCCTGGCGGGGGTCCGCTGATGCTCCTCACCCTGCTGGCCGTCGTCTTCGTCGTCACGCTGCTCGCGGGCTTTCCCGTCGCGGTGGTGCTGGGGCTGTCCTCGGCGGTCTACCTGCTGGCCGCGGGCCTGCCGCTCGCGATCATTCCGCAGAAGATGTTCTCCGGCATGGACAGCTTCGTGCTGCTGTCCATCCCGGCCTTCATCCTGGCGGGCAACCTGATGAATGGCGGCGGGATCACCGACCGCATCATCCGCTTCGCCAACGCGGTGGTCGGCCATGTCCGCGGCGGTCTTGCGCAGACCAATGTCGCGGGGTCCATGGTCTTCGCGGGCATCTCGGGCACGGCGGCGGCGGATGCGGCCTCGCTCGGCGCGGTGCTGATCCCGGGGATGCAGCGCGCGGGCTACCCCGTGTCCTTCGCCGCGGCGCTGACGGCGGCGGCGTCCACCGTCGGGCCGATCATCCCGCCTTCCGTGCCGATGATCATCGTGGGGTCGCTGACCGGGATCTCGGTCGGGCAGATGTTCCTGGCGGGCGCCGTCCCGGGCGTGATGCTCGGCGTCGGGATGATGATCACGGTCTACATCCTGTCGATCCGGCGGAACTTCCCGCGGGAGAGCTGGAAGGGCTGGGGCGAACTCTGGCAGGCCTTCCGCGGCGCGATCTGGGCGCTGGGCATGACCTTCCTGATCCTGTTCGGCATCGTGTCCGGCTACTTCACGCCGACCGAGGCCGCGGTGATCGCGGTGCTCTATGCCGCGGTCGTGGGCCTCTTCGTCTACAAGGGGCTGGCCTGGCGCGACATTCCCCGCCTGATCGCGGAAAGCGCGATCGCCGGCGCGGCGATCATGCTGCTGGTCGGCTTCGCCAACGTCTTCGGCTGGATCCTGACGGCGGAGCGCGTGCCGCAGGCCATCGCGGAATGGCTGCTGGGCGCGACGCGAAATCCCTTCGCCATCATCATCCTGATCAACCTGCTGCTCATCGTCGTCGGCATGTTCATGGAGACGATCGCCGCGCTGATCATCCTGACGCCGCCGCTGCTGGCGGTCGCGTCGGGCGTCGGGATCGATCCCGTGCATTTCGCGACCTTCGTGATCCTGAACCTGATGATCGGGCTGACCACGCCGCCGGTGGGCGTCTGCCTCTTCATCTGCGCCAACATCGCCAAGGTGTCGCTGGCCGAGATCAGCCGTGCCATCTGGCCCTTCCTGGTCTGCAACTTCATCGTGCTGGCGCTGGTGAGCTTCATCCCGGCATTGTCGCTGACGCTGCCCACTATCTTCTACCGTTGAGGGAGTAACGCCATGGCCACGACCGAAGCCTGCGTGCTGCATGCCCAGCGCGACCTGCGCGTGGAGAGCGTGGAGGTGGGCGAGCCCGGGCCGGGCGAGGTGCTGGTCGAGATCGGCGCGGGCGGGATCTGCGGGTCCGACCTGCACTACTACCTCGATGGCGGCTTCGGCGCGGTGCGGGTGCGCCAGCCCATGATCCTTGGCCATGAGGTCGCGGGGACGATCGCCGCGCTCGGCGACGGCGTGACGGCGCTGAAGCCCGGCGACCGCGTCGCGGTGAATCCGTCCAACCCCTGCGGCGAGTGCGAGTACTGCGCGCGGGGCGAGCCGCAGCATTGCCTCGAGATGCGCTTCTACGGCAGCGCGATGCGCTTCCCGCATGTCCAGGGCGGTTTCCGCCGGCACCTGGTCGCGCAGGCGCGTCAGTGCGTCGGGGTGGGCGACCTCGTCTCGATCGGCGAGGCCGCGATGAGCGAGCCGCTCTCGGTCGCGCTGCACGCCGTGGGCCAGGCCGGCGACGTCAGGGGCAGGCGGGTGCTGGTGACGGGCTTCGGGCCGATCGGCGGCGTCGTGCTGCTCGCGCTGCGCCACGCCGGGGCGGGGGAGATCACCGTCACCGACCTCGTGGAGGAGCCGCTGGCGCTCGCGCGGCGGATCGGCGCGGCGGCGGCGGTCAACGTCGCGACGGACAGGGACGCGCTGGCGGCGGAGGAGAAGGACAAGGGCCGGTTCGACATCGCCTTCGAATGCAGCGGCAACCCGCGCGCGCTGGCCCAGGCCATCGCCGGCGTCCGCCCGCGCGGCACCATCGTGCAGGTCGGCGTGGGCGGCGCCTTCGACGTGCCGATGAACACCGTCGTCGCGAAGGAGCTCCGCCTGGTCGGCACCTTCCGCTTCCACCCGGAATTCGAGGTTGCGGCCGGGCTGATCGCGACGCGCGCCATCGATGTCCGCCCTTTGATCACCGCGACGCGGCCGATGGCCGATGCCGTCGCCGCCTTCGACCTGGCGTCGGACCGGCGCGCGGCGATGAAGGTCCAGCTTTCCTTCTGAAGGGGCTCGCGAGATGGAAGAGACCTGGCGCTGGTTCGGCCCGCTCGACGACATCCGTCTGGAGGAGATCCGCCAGACCGGTGCCACGGGCATCGTCACCGCCCTGCACGAGATCCCCTATGGCGAGGCCTGGCCCGAGGACGCGATCCGCGCCCGCCAGGCCATGATCGAGGCGGCGGGCCTGCGCTGGTCGGTGGTGGAAAGCCTGCCAGTGCATGAGGACGTGAAGCGCGGCACCGGCGACCTGCCGCGCATCTTCGCGAACTACCGGGAGTCGCTCCGCAACCTCGGGCGCTGCGGCATCTCGACGGTCTGCTACAACTTCATGCCGGTGCTGGACTGGACGCGCACGGATCTCGCGTACCGGATGAAGACCGGCGCGCTGGCGCTGCGCTTCGACGCGGTGCGCCAGGCCGCCTTCGACGTGCTGATGCTGCAGCGGCTCGGCGCCGAGGCCGACCACCGCCCCGACGTGCTGGCGGCGGCGCGGGAGTGGTTCGCGCAATCGACGGAGACGGATCGCGACACGCTGCTGTCCTCGATCATGGCGGGGCTGCCAGGCGCCTTCGACCGCTATGACGTGCCGGGCTTGCGGCAGATGCTGGAGAGCTATGCCGGCATCGACGCGGCGGCGCTGAAGGCGAACCTCGCGCGCTTCCTGCGCGAGGTCGTGCCGGCGGCCGAGGAAGCCGGGATCGCGATGTGCATGCATCCCGACGATCCGCCGCGGCCGATCCTCGGCCTGCCGCGCATCGTGTCGAACCGGCAGGACCTGGCGGACCTCGTCGCGATGGTGCCCTCGCGGTCGAACGGGATCACCTTCTGCACGGGGTCTCTCGGCGCCGGCGTGGCGAACGACCTGCCGGCAATGGCGCGGGAGTTCGCGCCGCATGTCGCCTTCCTGCACCTGCGCAACGTGACGAAGGAACCGGACGGGTCCTTCCATGAGGCCGATCATCTCGGCGGCGACGTGGACATGCCGGCGGTGATCGCGGCCTTCCTGGACGAGGAGAAGCGGAGGGGCGAGGAGATCCCGTTCCGGCCGGACCACGGCCATGTCCTGCTGTCCGACGCCGGGCGGAAGACGCATCCGGGCTATACGCTAGTCGGGCGGCTGCGGGGCCTGGCGGAACTGCGCGGCGTCATCGCGGGGCTGCGCCATCGTGCGCCTGTCTGACGCGACGCTTTCGGCGCTGCCGGGCGGCGTCGCGCGGCCGCGCTACGACCGGGCGGCGGTGACGCCGGGGATCCTGCATCTCGGCCTCGGCGCCTTCCATCGCGCGCACCAGGCCGTGATGACGGAAGCCGTGCTGAACGACGGCGCGCGGGACTGGGGCATCGTCGCGGCGAGCCTGCGCAGCCCCGACACGCGCGATGCGCTCGCGCCGCAGGACGGGCTCTACGCCGTCGCGGCGCGCGAGAGCGACGATGAATCTCTCCGCGTGATCGGTGCCCTGCGCGGCCTGCATGTCGCGCCGGAGGATCCGGCCGCGCTGCTCGACGCCATGGCCGATCCGCGCATCCGCGTCGCGTCACTGACCGTGACGGAGAAGGGCTATTGCCACGACCCCGCGACCGGCACGCTGGATGAGACGCATCCCGACATCCGCCACGACCTCGCGACGCCGGCGGCACCGCGTTCCGCGCCCGGCTTTCTCGTGGAAGCGCTGGCGCGGCGGCGCGCGGCCGGCCTGGCACCCTTCACCGTGCTATGCTGCGACAACCTCCCGCATAACGGCGCGACGGTGCGCGGCGTGGTGACGGGGATGGCGGCGCTGCGCGACCGCGGGCTGTCCGACTGGATCGCGAACGAGGTCGCCTTCCCCTGCACCATGGTGGACCGCATCGTCCCCGCGACGACGGAGGAGGACCGCGCGCGCATCGCCGCCGCCCTGGGCATGGACGATGCCTGGCCGGTCGTGGGCGAGCGGTTCAGCCAGTGGGTGATCGAGGACCGCTTCCCGTCGGGCCGCCCTGACTGGGCGCTCGGCGGCGCGACCTTTGCCTCGGATGTCGCGCCCTTCGAGCTGATGAAGCTCCGCATGCTGAACGGCGCGCATTCCGCGCTGGCCTATCTCGGTTATCTCGCGGGGCATGAGACGGTGGCCGAGGCGTCGAACGATCCCGTGCTGGCGGCGTACCTCCGCGGCTTCTGGGCGGAGGTCGCGCCGACGGTGCCGGCGCCGCCGGGTGTGGATCTGCGGGACTATGCCGCCGGCCTGCTCGCGCGCTTCCGCAACCGTGCGCTGCAGCACCGGACGTGGCAGATCGCGATGGACGGGTCGCAGAAGGTGCCGCAGCGGCTGCTCGGGCCGGTGCGCGACAGGCTGGGGCAGGGGGCCGCGATCCCGCATCTCGCGCTCGCGGTGGCGGCGTGGGTGCGCTACGTCGGCGGCGTGGACGAGGCCGGTGCGGCGATCGATGTGCGCGATCCGCTGGCCAGCGTGCTGAAGGCGAAGCTGGACGCGGCGGGCGAGGATCCCGCGGGGCGCGTCGCGGCGGTGCTGGGTGTGGAGGCGGTGTTCGGCGCGGACCTGTCGCGAGACGTACGCTTCGGCGCGGCGGTGACGGAGGCCTATGCGGCAATCCTGCGGGTCGGCGCGCGACGCGCGGTGGAGCGTTTGACGACGGGGTGAGGCGCCGGCGCGTTCGACGTGCGCAGGCGTCGAGGTGCTTGGCCGGTTGCGCTCACCCCGACCCGCCTCGCTGCGCTCGGCACCCTCCCCCGCTCGCGGGAGAGGGTTTTCAATCCGCGCGGGCGCCGCTGGCGCGGACCAGCGGGACCCAGAGGTCGATCTCGCTGAGCAGGAAGTCGTGGAAGCGCTGCGGCGTCCAGCCGCGCATCGCGGGCGTGCCCATCTCGTCGAAGCGGGCGTTGATGGCGGGATCGCTCAGCGCCTGGTCGATCGCCTGCGCCATGCGGGTGACGATCGGCGATGGCGTGCCCGCCGGCGCATAGATCCCGTACCAGGAATAGGCCTTGTAGTCGCCCAGGCCCACCTCGCGCGCGGTCGGCACGTCCGGCACGGCCGGGCTGCGATCGTCCGTCGCGACGAACATCATCCGGGCGGTGCCCGCGCGGTGGAAGGGCGCGAGCAGGGCCGGGATGTCGGAGGTGAAGGCGATCTCGCCCTGGTTCACCGCCAGGAAGGTCTGGCCGGGGTTGCGGTAGGTCACGTGCTCCGCCGTCGCGCCGATGCGGCTGAGGAAGGAGGAGGAGGCGATGTGGCCCGAGGTGCCCGCGCCGGCGCTGCCGTAGCTGTATCGGCCGGGATTGGCGCGCAGCAGCGCGATGAACTCCTGCGCGTTGGTCACGCCGAGCTTCGACGAGGCGATCATGCCGATCGGGATGAAGACGGTCGGCGCGACGCCGACCAGGTCCTTCACGGGATCATAGGGCAGGCGCGAACCGTAGAGCGGGATGGCGAGCGCCATGTTGGAGACGGTGGCGAGCAGGAAGACCTCGCCGTTCGGCGGCGACTTCGCGACGTAGTCGGCACCCACGGTGCCGCCGGCGCCGACGCGGTTCTCGATGACGACGGGCTGGCCGAGGATCTCCGACAGCTTCGGCGCGATCAGCCGCGTCGTGATGTCGGTGCCGCCCCCCGTGCCGAAGGCGACCACGATCCGGATCGGGCGCGTCGGCCAGGTCTGGGCATGGGCCGGCAGGGCGAGCGGCGAAGCCGCGAGGGCAAGGGCGGCGCGACGGCGTAAAGCGGGCATGGCGGAACCTCCGACCGCCATGAAGACACGAAACCGCTGACTTGCGGAGAGGCCGGGCTGCGTCAGCCCGCAGGCGGCGGGGCGACGGGGAGCGCGGCGGCGTAGGGCTCGATCATCACGCCTTCCTGCCGCATCACCGCGACCCTCTCGCGCGTCGCGAACTGGGTGGAGCCGTCGGCAACGCGGGTGACGGCGTAGCGCCAGCCCGTGATCTGGCCATTGGCGGCCAGCGCGCGGGCCAGGCGCTCGACCTCGCTGCCTGGGCCCATGGCGGCGAGTTCGGCCGGGGTGAAGCCCATCGTGACCTCGCCGCGCGTGGTGACGACGCGGAAGAGGCGGATGGGGGCGCCCGGCTGGGTCTGGGCCTGGGCGGCGATCGGCAGGGCGAGCGCGGCGGCGGCCAAGCGGCGGGTGATGGCGATGGGCATCGGTGAGCTCCTTGTGTCGGTGAGCCCATCCTGCGCCGGTCGCGTTTCGCCCGGACTTCGCGCGGCGCGCTTCTTTGTTTCGACTGTTTCCTGCGCGCCCTGCCGGCAGGCCTATTCGCGGATGTTCAGGCTGCGGACCAGCGGGACCCAGGTCGCGTTCTCGTCCCGCACGAAGGCGGCGAAGCGGTCCGGGGTCCAGCCGCGCATGGCGGGCGTCCCCATCTCCTCGAAGCGGCGGGCGATGGTGGGGTCGGAGAGCACCTGCTCCACCGCGGCGGCCATGCGGTCCACGATCGGGCGCGGCAGGCCGGCGGGGCCGAAGAAGCCGTACCAGGAATAGGCCTTGTAGTCCGGCACCCCGGCCTCCCTCGCCGTCGGGATGTCGGGGATGATGGAGGAGCGCTCATCCGTCGCGGTGAAGAGAATCCGCGCCGTCCCGGCGTCGTGGAACGGCTTCAGCAGGGAGGGGATGTCCATGCAGTAGTGGATCTCCCCGGCCTGGAGTGCCGCGAAGACCTGGCCGCCGCCGCGATAGGGGACGTGCACGGCCTCGGCGCCCACCTTGATGGCATAGGTCGCGGCCGCGATGTGGCCGGAGGAGCCGACACCCGAGGAACCGAACTGGAAGAAGCCGGGCCGGGCGCGCATGGCAGCGGCGAATTCCGTCGCGTTGCGGGCATTCACGCCGCGCGTCGTGACGCCCATGCAGATCGGCACGAAGACCGTCGGCGCGATGGGCGTGAGGTCGCGCACGGGATCGAAGGGCATCGGCGCCGACAGCCCCGGCGCCAGGCCGATCGGCGAAAGGGTGGTCAGCACCAGCACCTCGCCGCTCGGCGGCAGCTTCGCGACGTAGTCCGTGCCGACCACGCCGCCGGCGCCGGCGCGGTTCTCGATCACGACGGGCTGGCCGAGGATGTCCTGCAGCCGCGGCGCCAGGATGCGGGTGGTGACGTCGGTCCCGCCGCCGCCGCCGAAGGGCACCACGATACGGAGTGGCCGGGTCGGCCAGCCTTGCGCGAGCGCCGGCCTGGCGAGCAGCCCGGCGCCGGCCGCGAGCAGCCCGCGGCGGCCGATGGTGGTGATGGTCATGGCGTCGGTCCCCCGGGTGTCGCGTCGCGATGTTGCCGAGGCCCGCCCGCGCCGCAAGCCCTGTGGATCACGAGGACATCGGGGATCGTAACGCGATCCCGGTAGCGCGTCGGCGCGTCTCCGTGGTCCAAGGATTGAGGCGTGGTTTTGGCTTGCATCACTGAACGAAACGGGAACAATCGCGTGCTAGATGCGCTCCTCGACAAAATGCAACGGGGAACCAATTGGGCATCTGTGGTGTTTGGCGGAGTGTGGCAACACTACATCTTGTTGCGGTGGGCCCAGCCGTCGCATGCTCCGCGTGATGGGGGAGTCGCCCCGGGTCACCGGGGCTGATTGGGGGGTTAAGTCGTGTTCGATGCAGTTCAGCTTGAGGGTCACAGCCAAGTCCGCATCGATCGGTCGCGCGATGCGCTGCTGACCGATTTCGGGAAGGCGACGCTCGACGATCGTTACCTGATGCCGGGCGAGTCGTACCAGGACCTGTTCGCGCGCGTGGCCTCGGCCTATGGCGACGACGCCGCGCATGCGCAGCGGATCTACGACTACATCTCGAAGCTGTGGTTCATGCCGGCGACGCCGGTGCTGTCCAATGGCGGCACGACGCGCGGGCTGCCGATCTCCTGCTTCCTGAACGAGGCGTCGGACAGCCTGGAAGGCATCGTCGGGCTCTGGAACGAGAATGTCTGGCTGGCGGCGAAGGGCGGCGGCATCGGCTCCTATTGGGGCAATCTGCGCGGCATCGGCGAGAAGGTCGGCAAGAACGGCAAGACCTCCGGCGTCATTCCCTTCATCCGGGTGATGGACAGCCTGACGCTCGCGATCAGCCAGGGCTCGCTGCGGCGCGGCTCGGCGGCCTGCTACATCCCGGTCAACCACCCCGAGATCGAGGAATTCCTCGAGATGCGGCGCCCGACCGGCGGCGACCCCAACCGCAAGGCGCTGAACCTGCACCACGGCATCCTGATCCCCGACGCCTTCATGCGTGCCGTCGAGGCCGACGAGGATTGGGCGCTGGTCTCGCCGAAGGACGGCAGCCTGGTGAAGAAGGTTTCGGCGCGGTCCATCTGGATCCGCATCCTCACCGCGCGGATCGAGACGGGCGAGCCCTACATCATCTATTCCGATCACGTGAACCGGAACCGGCCGGAGCACCACAAGTTGGCGGGGCTCGAGGTGAAGACCTCCAACCTCTGCTCTGAGATCACGCTGCCGACCGGCATCGACCAGCACGGGCAGGAGAGGACGGCGGTGTGCTGCCTGTCCTCGCTCAACCTCGAGACCTGGTTCGAGTGGCACAAGGAACCCGACTTCATCCCCGACGTGATGCGGTTCCTCGACAACGTGCTGCAGAACTTCATTGACACCGCGCCGGATTCGATGGCCCGCGCCCGCTATTCCGCGATGCGCGAACGCTCCGTCGGCCTCGGCGTGATGGGCTTCCACAGCTTCCTGCAGGCGATGAACGTCCCCTTCGAGAGCGTCGTCGCGAAGGTCTGGAACAAGAAGATGTTCCGGCACATCCGCGAAGGCGCCGACCGCGCGTCGCGGATGCTGGCGGAGGAGCGCGGGCCCTGCCCGGATGCCGCGGAATACGGCTTCATGGAGCGCTTCTCGAACAAGATCGCGATCGCGCCGACGGCGTCCATCAGCATCATTTGCGGCGGCGCCAGCCCTGGCATCGAGCCGATCGCGGCGAACGTCTACAACCACAAGACGCTCTCGGGCTCCTACATCGTGCGCAACCCGTACCTCAAGAAGGTGCTGGCGCAGCACGGGCAGGACACCGACGAGGTCTGGACCGCGATCACCGTCCGCAAGGGCAGCGTCCAGCACCTGGAATTCCTGACGGAGCAGGAGAAGGCGACCTTCAAGACCGCCTTCGAGCTCGACCAGCGCTGGGTGGTGGAGCATGCGGCCGACCGCGCGCCCTTCATCTGCCAGTCGCAGTCCGTGAACCTCTTCCTGCCGGCCAACGTGCACAAGCGCGACCTGCACCAGATCCATGTCATGGCGTGGAAGAAGGGGGTGAAGTCGCTGTACTATTGCCGCAGCCTGTCCATCCAGCGCGCCGACGCCATCAGCGAGAAGGTCGTCGGCCAGGGCGACGTGATGACGAAGCACGCGGACGAACAGCAGCCCTCGCTGAACCTGGTGCAGCCCGCGGCGAACGCCGCGAATTACGAGGAGTGCCTGGCGTGTCAGTGACCGACGCGGCGACGGACGCCGCCGAGCTTGCCGCGCGCCGCGCCAGCGTCTCGCGCCAGCTCGACCTGGTGCTGGACGAACGCGGTCCCGTGCAGCTGGTGCGCCGGCTGATCGCCGACCTCGACGACATCTCCGCCGAACTCGCGCGTGCCTTGCGCGAGCCCGCGGAGAGCACGCCCGACGGGCGCTGACCTCCCCCCTCAACACCTGATTTCCCGAAGAGAGCATCCATGCCGGACGACGGGCCTTCGCGCGACGAATTGCCGATCCGCTTCGACCTGCTGACCGCAAACCCGGTCTACAAACCCTTCCGCTACCCCTGGGCCTATGAGGCTTGGCTGCAGCAGCAGCGCATTCACTGGCTGCCGGAGGAGGTGCCGCTCGCCGACGACGTGAAGGACTGGCAGAAGAACCTCTCGGCGTCCGAGAAGAACCTGCTCACCCAGATCTTCCGCTTCTTCACCCAGGCGGATGTCGAGGTGAACAACTGCTACATGCGGCATTACAGCCAGGTGTTCAAACCCACCGAAGTGCTGATGATGATGTCGGCCTTCTCCTCGACGGAGACGATCCACATCGCCGCCTATTCCCACCTGCTTGATACCATCGGGATGCCGGAGATCGAGTACACGGCCTTCCTGAAGTACAAGGAGATGAAGGACAAGTACGACTACATGCAGAACTTCTCGGTCGACTCGAAGACCGAGATCGCCAAGACCCTCGCCGCCTTCGGCGCCTTCACCGAGGGGCTGCAGCTGTTTGCATCCTTCGCGATCCTCATGAACTTCCCGCGCTTCAACAAGATGAAGGGCATGGGCCAGATCGTGAGCTGGTCGGTGCGCGACGAGACGCTGCACTGCCTGTCCATCATCCGGCTCTTCCGCACCTTCATCCAGGAGAACCCGGAGATCTGGACGGAGGAGCTGAAGCGCGACCTCTACCTCATCTGCTCCACCATCGTGGACCACGAGGACGCCTTCATCGACCTGGCCTTCGAGCTCGGCGGCGTGCAGGGCCTCGATGCCGCGCAGACCAAGCAGTACATCCGCTTCATCGCCGACCGCCGGCTGCAGCAGCTGGGCCTCGAGCCGCTCTACCGGATCGAGAAGAACCCGCTGCCCTGGCTCGACGAGATGCTGAACGCGGTGGAGCACACCAACTTCTTCGAAAACCGCGCGACGGAATATTCGAAGGCGTCCACGACGGGGTCGTGGGAGGATGCCTTCGCGGACAGCACTTTCACGACCGCGCAGCCGGAGGGCGAGGTGCTGCGGGGGCATTGAGGGGAAGACCGCCCGCAGGTCAGAGCTCGCCTCCGCCGCGCCTTGTTTTCCCTTCCGGCTCAAGAGCCTCCCACTCCCCCTCAAGCGGGGGAGTGGTGGGGATGCGGAAGATTGAGGGCGCACTGAGTGAAGCATCCTTACCCTGACCTTCCCCCACTTGCGGGGGAGGGGAAGAGGAAAGCGGGGTAGGGAGGCTCCCGCCCCGGGAAGCTCACCTTCGCGCCTCCCACCCTACGCAACCCCGCCATCCCCCCGCGCCCCTTACGGCCCCGCCCCCTGTCGCCCATACTCGCCCCGGAGGGTAGGGGAATGCTGCAGCCGTGAGTTCGGAACGCGTCGCGTCGCCCGCCGCCCTGCCCGCCGCCTCGGGCACGACCTTCGCGGTCATTCTCTCCCTCAGCTTCTGCCACTTCCTCAATGACATGATGCAGTCGCTGGTGCCGGCGCTCTATCCCATCCTGAAGGCGTCCTACGGGCTCGATTTCGGCCAGGTCGGGCTGATCACGCTGGCCTTCCAGTGCACGGCGTCCCTGTTCCAGCCCGTCGTCGGCATGGTCACGGACCGGCGGCCGATGCCCTTCTCGCTGCCCGTCGGCATGGGCTCGACGCTGCTCGGCCTGCTGCTGATGTCGCAGGCCGCGAGCTATGGCCTCATCCTGCTGGCCGCGGCGATGATCGGGCTCGGCTCCGCCGTCTTCCACCCCGAGGCGTCGCGGGTCGCGCGCATGGCCGCCGGTGGCCGTTATGGCCTCGCGCAGTCGCTCTTCCAGGTCGGCGGCAATGTCGGCTCGGCCTCCGGCCCGCTGCTCGCGGCCTTCATCGTGGTGCCGGCGGGGCAGCGGAGCATCGTGTGGTTCTCGGCCGCGGCGCTGCTCGGGATGTTCGTGCTGTTCCAGGTCGGGCGCTGGTATGCGGCCCGGCGGCCGGCGCCGCGCGGTGCTGCGAAGGTCCATGGCGTGCCGCGCGCCGCGCTGCCGCGCGCGAAGGTCGCGATCGCCATCGCGGTGCTGGTGGCGCTGCTGTTCAGCAAGAACGTCTACAGCGCGGCGCTGGGTTCCTACTACACCTTCTACCTCATCGCGCGCTTCGGGCTTTCCGTGCAGGACGCGCAGCTGCTGCTGGTGCTCTACATGGGCGCGGTGGTCGTCGGCACGCTGGCCGGCGGCGCGATCGGCGACCGCGTCGGTCGCGTGCCGGTGATGTGGTTCTCGATCCTCGGCGCGCTGCCCTTCAGCCTGGCGCTGCCGCATGTCGGGCTGGTGGCGACGGCGGCCTTCACGGTCGCGATCGGCTTCATCATGGCCTCCGCCTTCTCGGCGATCCTGGTCTATGCGCAGGAGCTCCTGCCGGGCCGCGTGGGGCTGGTGGCGGGGATCTTCTTCGGCTTCTCATTCGGCCTCGGCGGGCTCGGCGCGGCAGCGCTGGGCGAGCTCGCCGACCTCACCAGCATCGAGACGGTCTACCGCATCGTCGGCTTCCTGCCCGCGCTCGGGCTCGCCACCGCGTTCCTGCCGAGGCTCGGGCGCGGCTGACGCAGCGCTCGCGGCGCAACGAAGCCCGAGCAGGCCCCAATAGTTCTGGACAGGAACGGGACAGGCTTCCACGCTGCCGAAAGCTGAGGCCGGTGGGAACGTCGCCGCAGTCATGCGTTGCCTTCGGGGCCGGGCCCGTCGGCAGCGCGCGCACCGGCCGCAGGCGCCTTCAACCCAAGGCGAGGTCCCCGTATGCGCCGGCAATCCCTCACCACCTTCATCCTGATCGCCATGCTGCTCGGCATCGGCGTCGGCTATGCCTGCCACGAGGTCTGGCCGGACCCGAACACCGCGCGGGCTATCGCCGACTACATCTCGCTCTTCACCGACATCTTCCTGCGGTTGATCAAGATGATCATCGCGCCGCTCGTCTTCTCCACCCTGGTGGTGGGCGTGGCCCATATGGGCGACACCAGGGCAGTCGGGAGGATCGGCGGCAAGGCGATGCTGTGGTTCGTCACGGCCTCGCTGGTGTCGCTGCTGCTCGGCCTCGTCCTGGTCAACCTGATGCAGCCCGGCGTCGGCCTCGACCTGCCGCTGCCGCAGGCCGGCACCGCGACCAACGTCCGCTCCTCCTCGCTGTCGCTCAAGGACTTCGTCGCGCATCTCGTGCCGACCTCGGTCTTCGACGCGATGGCGCGCAACGAGATCCTGCAGATCGTCGTCTTCTCCCTGCTCTTCGGCGTCGCGGCCGCGGCGATGGGGGGGAAGGCGCAGCACGTCGTGCAATGGATCGAGGAGCTGTCGCACATCATCCTGAAGGTGACGGGCTACGTCATGCTGCTCGCGCCGATCGCCGTCTTCGCCTCCATGGCAGCGATCGTCACCACCCAGGGCCTCGGCATCCTGGTGACCTACGGCAAGTTCATCGTGGAGTTCTACTTCGCGCTGGCGATCCTCTGGTGCATCCTGACCGGCGTCGGGTTCCTGTTCTTCGGCCGCCGCGTGATCGAGCTGGTCTCGCTCGTCCGCCAGCCCTTCCTCCTGGCCTTCAGCACCGCCAGCAGCGAGGCCGCGTATCCCCGCCTGATGGAGCAGCTCGCCCGCTTCGGGGTCAGCCCGAAGGTGATCTCCTTCGTCCTGCCGCTCGGCTATTCCTTCAACCTCGACGGCTCGATGATGTACTGCACCTTCGCGGTGATCTTCATCGCGCAGGCCTACGGCATCGAGCTGAGCTGGGGCCAGCAGGCGACGATGCTGCTGCTGCTGATGCTGACCAGCAAGGGCATGGCCGGCGTGCCGCGCGCCTCGCTGGTGGTGATCGCGGCCACCCTCTCGACCTTCAACATCCCCGAGGCCGGGCTGCTGCTGATCATCGGCATCGACCAGTTCCTCGACATGGGGCGCTCGGCGACGAACGTGATCGGCAACTCGCTCGCCGCCGCGGTGGTCGGGAAGTGGGAGGGCGACCGCACGGCGGAGCCCGGCAGCGCCGTGTTGCCGGAGCCGCCGCCCGGCACCTTCGACGAGGCGGAGGCCGAGGAGCCGGCCGCAGCGCGGCAGCCCGCATGAGGCGCATCCGCGCCGCGGCGCTCGGCCTCGCGCTCGCCCTCGGTCTCGGCGGGCCGGCGGTGGCGCAGGCGCCTGGCGCGCCGCCCGCCGGCGCGCTGACCGGCACGCTCGGCAAGGTCGCGCAGGGCGGCCGCATCACGCTCGGCTACCGCGAGGGTTCGCTGCCCTTCTCCTGGCTCGATGCCAGCCGCCAGCCCGTGGGCTACAGCGTCGATCTCTGCCTCGCCGTGGTGGAGGAGGTGCGCGAGCAGCTCGGCCGCGCCGTCGCGGTGGAGTGGCGCCCGGTCACGCCGCAGACGCGCATCCCCGAGCTGCTCGCCGGCCGCATCGACCTCGAATGCGGATCGACCACCAGCAATGCGGAGCGCGAGCGCCAGGTCGCCTTCTCGCCCGTTTTCTTCGTGGCAGGTACGCGGCTGCTGGTGCCGCGCGAAAGCCGCGTGCGCAGCCTCGCCGACCTCGCCGGCCGCACCGTGCTGGTGACCGCGGGGACGACGAACGCGGATGCGATCGAGGCGCTGATCCGCCGGCAGCGCCTGGCCATAACGCTGCGCAGCGTGCCGGAGCACGAGCAGGGCTTCGCCCGGCTCGCGGCCGGCGAGGCCGATGCCTTCGCGACCGACGACGTGCTGCTCTATGGCCTGATCGCGAAGGAGCCGGGCGGGGAGCGCTTCCGGGTGACGGGTCCGCTGCTGTCCTACGAGCCCTACGGGCTGATGTTCCGCCGCGACGATCCGGCCTTCGCCGATCTCGTCAACCGGACCTTCCGGCGTCTCGCCGCGAGCGGCGAGCTGCGCGGGCTCTACGACCGCTGGTTCACGCGCCGCCTGCCGGGCGGGGAGCGGCTCGATGTTCCGATCGGCCCGCAGCTCGCGGAGTTCTTCCGGATGCTCGGCGCGCCGGATTGATATGGCTGGCGCGTGCCGCGGGCGTCCCGCCGTTCAGTATTCCTCGCTGATGCTCCGGTTCGTGTAGTCCCGCAGGAAGGACGTCGCGGCCAGGCTCACCAGGCCGCAGAAGGCGATGAAGCCCGCGACCGCATAGCCGGAATGGGTGCGGCCATAGAGCCAGGTCGCGATCAGCGGCGCCGGCCCGCCCGCGATGATGGAGGACAGCTGGTAGCCCAGCGACGCGCCGGAATAGCGTAGCCTTCCCGTGAAGCTCTCGGCGATCAGCGCGGCCTGCGGACCGTACATGATGTTGTGCGGCACCAGCGAGAACATGATCGCCGCGAAGATCAGCAGGATCGATCCGCTGTTCAGCAGCGCGAAGTAGACGAAGCCGTAGACCGTCACCGCCGCCGCGCCGATCATGTAGATGCGCTTGCGCCCGAACCGGTCGGAGAGATGCCCGGCGTAGGGAATGAAGAAGAAGGACAGCAGCGAGGCGCAGAGCACCGCGGCAAGCAGCGTCTCCCGCGAGACATGCAGCGTGCCCGTGCCATAGGCGAAGATGAAGGCTGTGAAGATGTAGAAGGGCGCCTGCTCGCCCATGCGGGCCAGCGCGGTCAGCATGATCTCCTTGGGCTGGCGGCGGATCACCTCGATGGCTGGCGCCTTGGAGACCTTGTTCTCCGCCACCACGCGGCGGAAGGTCGGCGTCTCCTCGATGCCGAGGCGGATCCAGAGGCCGATCGCGACCAGCACGATGCTGATAAGGAAGGGCACGCGCCAGCCCCAGGTGAGGAAGGCGTCGCCGGCGATGGCGCTGCAGGCCAGCACGACGAGGTTCGCCAGGAACAGTCCCGCCGGCACGCCGAATTGCGGCCAGGCCGCGACGAAGCCGCGATGCTTGTCGGTGCGCGCCCATTCCATTGCGAGCAGCACCGAGCCGCCCCATTCCCCGCCGACGCCGACCCCCTGGATGAAGCGCAGGATCGTCAGCAGCACCGCGCCCCAGATGCCGATGGTCGCATAGGTCGGCACCAGGGCCACCAGGAAGGTGCCCACCCCCATCAGGACCAGCGTCGCGATCAGCGCGGATTTCCGCCCGAGCCGGTCGCCCCAATGGCCGAAGATCGCGGCACCCACGGGCCGCGCCACGAAGCCCACGGCATAGACGCCGAAGGCTTCCAGCGTGCCGGTCAGCGGGTCGGAATTCGGGAAGAACAGCCTGGCGAAGACCAGGCCCGTGACGATGCTGTAGAGGAAGAAATCGTACCACTCGATCGTGGTGCCGATCGTGCTCGCGATGATCGCGCGGCGGAGTTGTGTCGCGTGCTCGCTTTCCGACATCGTGGCGTTGGCTGGCATGTCCATGCCCTGTCCTCCGGCGACGCGTCTCGCGGTCAGAGAACCCGGATGCAGGGCGCGGGGTTGCATCCCGCCGTGTGGCGCGCTGTATGGCCGCGCCATGGCAGCCCCGAGGGACACCGACGCCGCCTCCTGGCTCGACCGCCTCTGGTCGCGGATCGGCGACCGCGGCCGCCCCGCTGCCGCGGCGCCGGCCGAGCGCGCGCGGCGCCTGGCCGAGGCGCTGCTGTCGGAACGCGGCGAGGCCTCCGGCGCGGCCCTCGCGCGGGAGTTGCTGAGGGTGGTGGGCGAGCTCTCGCCCGCGGACCGGGCGGGCTTCCACCTCTTCCTCGCCGAGGGCTTCGACGCCGACGCCGACGCGCTGCGCCGGGCGGCCGAGGCCTGGCTCGCGACCCCGACGCCCGAGCTCGCCGCGAGCCTCGCCGAGGCCGCGGAGCCGCGGCGGCAGGAATTGCTGCGCCGGATGAACATGGCCCCGGGCGGGACCGCGGCGCTGGTCGCGATGCGGCGCGAGGTGCTGGGCGGGATGAAGGACGCGCCGCGGCTCGGCCTGCTGGAAGGCGACCTGCGGCACCTCCTGGCGTCCTGGTTCAACCGCGGCTTCCTCGAGCTGCGCCGGATCGACTGGCACACCCCGGCGATCGTGCTGGAGAAGCTGATCGCCTATGAGGCCGTGCACGAGATCCATGGCTGGGACGACCTGCGCCGCCGCCTGGCCCCCGACCGCCGCTGCTTCGGCTTCTTCCACCCCGCCCTGCCGGAGGAGCCGCTGATCTTCGTCGAGGTCGCGCTGGTCGAGGGGCTCGCCACCGCCATCGCGCCGCTGCTGGCGCGCGACGAGGAGGGCGACGGCGCCGCGGCGGCGCGTGCGCGGCGGGCCGACACCGCGATCTTCTACTCCATCTCCAACTGCCAGGAGGGGCTGCGCGGCATCTCCTTCGGGAACCTCCTCATCAAGCAGGTGGTGGAGGAGCTGAAGGCGGAACTGCCGCAGCTGACGCGCTTCGCGACGCTCTCGCCCGTGCCGGGGCTGCGGCGCTGGGCCGAAGGCCAGGACACGCCCGGCCTGCCGGAACCCGACGATCCCTGGTGGGAGGACGCGGCGCGCGCCGAGGCGCTGCGGCCGGTGCTGCTGCGGCTCGCCGCTGCCTATCTCACGCGGCCGGCGACGGAGGGGCGGATCGACCCGGTGGCGCGCTTCCACCTCGGCAATGGGGCGCGGCTGGAGGCGATCCACTTCCTTGCCAACCTCTCGCCGCGCGGCATGCGGGAGAGCTTCGGGATCATGGTGAGCTACCTCTACGACGCCGCGGCGATCGAGGCGAACCACGAGGCCTTCGTGCGGACGGGGGCGGTGGCGCGGTCGGCGGCGGTGGAGGCGCTGCTCGCCCGGCCCCGGCGTCGCGGCGGGGCGCAGCCCTAGGCATCCCGGGCCTCCCGTGGCACATCCCCGCGCGCCATCCACGGAGCCCGAGCCCGCCTTGCCCGCCCCCAACGCCTGGGTCCTCACCGAGGGCCATGCCGGCATGGAATCCCAGGCCGTCGGCCTTGCGGAGGCGCTCGGGCTGACGCCGGAGCCCCGCAGGCTGCGCGCCAGGCTGCCCTGGGACTGGCTGCCGGGGCGGCTGTGGCCGGTGCCGCTGATGGGGGTGACGACGGAGCAGGGGCCGCTCGCGCCGCCCTGGCCTGGCGTGGCGATCAGCTGCGGCAATGTCTCGGCCCCGGTCTGCGCCGCGCTGCGGAGGCGCGGCGTCAAGGCGGTGCATGTGCAGCACCCCAAGATGGATCCCGCCGCCTTCGACGCCGTGGTCGCGGCGGTGCATGACGGCATCACCGGGCCGAACGTGATCGTCACGCGCAACGCGCTGCACCGCGCGACGCCGGAACGCCTGGCGGCCGCGCGGGCGGAATGGATGCCGCGCTTCGCGCATCTGCCGCGGCCGTTGGTCGCGGTGCTGGTCGGCGGCACCAATGGCCGCTTCCGGCTGGACGGCGAAGTCGGCGCGGATGTGGCGGAGAGGCTCGCGGGAATGATGGAGCGCGACAAGGTCGGGCTCTATGTCACGCCGTCGCGCCGCACCGGCGAGGACGCGAAGCGCGCGCTGGCCGACAGGCTGGTGCCGCTCGGCGCCGAAATCTGGGACATGCAGGGCGAGAACCCCTATTTCGGGCTGCTGGCCTGCGCGGACGCGATCGTCGTGACCTGCGACAGCGTCTCCATGATGTCGGAAGCGGTGGCGTCTTCCGTGCCGGTCTTCATCCTGGACCTGCCGGGGAAATCGCGCCGCATCGGCGAATTCATCGACATGCTGGTCCGCGACGGCCGCGTGCGCCGCTTCGACGGGCGCCTTGAGACCTGGCCCGTGACGCCGCTGGACGACACGCCGGCGGCGGCGGCCGAGGTGAAGCGCAGGTTGGGTTTGTGAAGATGCTCGACATCGCGACCTTCGACGCCGTGCGCGGCGGCAACGTGCTCTACAAGGCGCTGGTGCATCCGCTGGCTGCCGAAGCCATGCAGGCGCTCTTCGCGAAGCTCGCGGAACGCGGCCCCGTCGCGATCTACGATCCCGCCGATACCGCGACGGCGCTGGCGCAGCTCCACAAGCTCGATGCGATGACCGTCGAGGGCGTCTATGTCCAGGACGTCCGCGCGGTCGGCACGACACGCCTTGGGCACGTCGCGAAGCCCGTGACGGAGCTGAAGGCGTCCAAGGCCGGCGCGGTGCTGGTCGCGGCCTTCGATGCCGGGCGCCTGACGGCGTTGGCAAAGCCCTGGATGCCGCCAACCGCGCTGGTCGCGACGCTCGACGAAGCCGCGCTGCCCGAAGCCATGCGCAGCAACGTGAAGCGCGTGCTCGATCCCCTGAACTACGTCGCGAACTTCGCGCTGTTCCGCGACGCCGGCGGCGTGTCCACGCGGCTGGTCAGCGCGAACTACTGGGCGGGCTATGGCGCGAAGGCCATGCGGCTCTGGCTGCGGCTCTACGACATGGACGGCAGGCCCATCCTCACCTGGGAGGAGACGCTGCCCGACGGCCCCGGCGGCATCGCCCTCGACAGCCGGGAGATCCGCGCGCGCTTCGGCCTGCCGGAATTCGAAGGCCATCTCTACCTCCACGCCATCGGCTGCGCCGGGCATGACGTGATGAAATACGTGCTCGACACCTACGCGTCCGACGGCGGGCCGACGCTGTCGGGCACGCATGACGCCAATCCCTGGCCCGCCGACCGCTATGCCGGCCTGCCCGCGCCGAAGCCGGGCGAGCAGGTGCTGGTCTGGCTGGAGAACCCGCATCCCCAGCCCATTCCCGCCGGCGCCATCGGCCTCGGCCGCATGGGCCGGGAGGACAGCGTCGTGCCGGTCGAGGCGATCCCCGCCTTCGGCGTGCGCGCCGTGGACATCGGCAAGGCACTGCCTGCCCATGCCTGGCCCGACCAGCTGGAGCTGCATGCCGGCCGCCACCTGATCCGCCCGCGCTACGAGGTGCTGCACGGCCCGCGCCGGCGCATCGCGCATGTCAATGTCGAGCGCAGCGACCTCGAGCCCGATCCCGGTATTCCCGGCATCGCGGAGCTCATGGGACGCGGCTTCCTGCTACCCTTCCCGGTGCTCGATCCCGGCCGCTTCCGCTCCATCGTGCTGCCGACGCCGATGTCCACGGGCCAGCGCGACCTGCCCTTGGCGCTCGAGGTCTTTGCGGAGGACGGGCGGCCACTCGCGCGCCGCTTCCTGGGCTGCCTGCCGCGCGACCACGCGCTCGCGCTGGACGTCGCGGAGATGCTGGCGGAGGAAGGCGTGGTGCCGGAAGCGGGACATGCCGAGCTCGTCTACGACTTCCGCGACGGCGGCGGCGCGGATGGCTGGCTGCACGGGCTGTTCCGCTACGAGGACGTGGGCAGCGGCCATGTCGCGGAGTCGAGCTTCGGCTCGCACATCTACAACACCATCGTCACCTACAAGTCGGAGCCGCAAAGCTATGCCGGGCCGGCACCGGGTCTGTCCACGCGGCTCTTCCTCGGCCTGCCGCGGGCGGGGCGCACCAGCTTCTGCGTGCTGATCCACCCGAGCTCGCGGCCAGAGGCGGCGGCGGTGCAGCGATCGTCAACGAGCCTGCTGCTGCATGACGGCGCGGGGCAGGTGATCGCGGAGACGTGGATCGCGATCGCGGCCTGCGGGTCGAAGCTGGTGCAGCCGCACCTGCTGTTCGACGCGGCCTCGCTGCGCAAGGCCGGGGAGACGGGGTATGTCCTGGTGCGCGACACGACGTGCCGGCTGTTCGGGTATCAGGGGCTGATGGGAGAAGGCGGGGCCTTCTCGCTCGACCACATGTTCGGGTTCTGAGGGGGCGAATGCCCCCACCCGCCCGCGCAGCGGCCGGGTGGGGGTCTGCCCGCCGTCAGCCCGGCGCCGGCACCACCAGCGGCTTGCCCTTCTCGATCGTGAAGGTGACCAGCACGCGCGCGCCGTTCGGGCCGGCGAGTTCGGTGTGCGGCACGTCAGGCGCGATCTGGAAGCTCTCGCCGGGACGCGCCGGCACCTTCCCCGTCGGCAAGGTGAGCTCGAGGTCGCCTGCGATGATGTAGGCGAGCGTCACGCCGGGATGGGTGTGGCGCGGGTTCATCGCGCCGGGCGCCATCTCCAGCATGACGTTGTGCGTGACCAGGTTGGTGCCGGGCATGTCGATGCTCTGCAGGATGGTCCGCGTGGCGGCCGGCGCCTGCGCCGTGGCGTCCGTGGCCACCAGGCCCGTGGCGGCGCAGATGGCGCAGCCCGCGAAGAGCTTGCGGCGTGAGAGCAAGAGATTTCCTCCTTCGAGTGGCGGCCGAAGCCTAGGGAGTCCGCGGCGCCGGGAAAAGCGTCAGTTGCGCGCCGCCGCCGCCATCTCCTCCGCCCGCGCCTGCAGCCGCGCGAAGACCTGGGCGGCGTTCGGCGCCGCCAGCCGCCCGTCCTGCTTGCGGATCACGCCGTCCACGATGACGGTGTCTATGTCGCCCGCGCCGGCCTGCAGCAGCACCAGGCCATAGGGATCGCTCAGCGGCGCAGTGGCCGGGCTGTCCGTGCGCAGCAGGATGACGTCGGCCCGCTTGCCCGGCGTCAGGCTGCCGGTGACGCGGTCGAGCCCGATGCCCTTCGCGCCCTCTATCGTGCCGAGCTCGATCATGCGCTTCGCCGTCACCGCCGGCGCGGGCGGCACCTGCCCGTTCGCGGCGACGCCGGCCATGTTGGCGCGGAACAGCTCGGCCGCATGCGCGACGCGGAGCTGCGGGATCATGCCGCCGCCCACCATGGAGGGGATGTCGGTGCCGAAGCTGACCCGCATCCCCGCCGCCGCCGCCTTGAAGGCCGCGGGCTGGCCGTGGCCCATGCGGAGTTCCACCTCCGGCGTCGAGCACATCATCACGCCCTTCGCCGCGGCGAGGCGATACTCGTCCTCCTCGTGGTTGTTGGCGTGGACGATCTGCAGGCGGTCCGTCAGCAGCCCCGCGGCATCGAGCTGCGCGAGAAGCCGCGGCTTGCGGTTGGCGTAGTGGAAGGCGCCGGTGTGGATCGCGATGGGCACGCCGAGCTCCGCGAGCCGCCGCATGTCGGCGATGGCGGGCTCGAGCGGCACGAAGTCCGGCCCCTGCAGGCAGGTCCAGAGCGCGACGCGGGCCGGCAGCCGCCCGCCGAGCAGCGCGCGCGCATGCGCCGTCATGCGGCCATTGATGGCCTGGGCATCCCCGCCCTGCGGAACCGGCGGCGTGGTGTAGGCCAGGATCGCGCGCACGCCCGACGCGTCCAGCGCCTCGATCGCGGCGTCGGCATGCTCGGGCGAGACGGTCTCGCGCGACCAGTCCAGCAGCGTCGTGGTGCCGGCGGCGATCTGCTCGAGCGCGCCGGCCTCGTCGGCGAGCCGCACATCGGCCGCCGTCATGCGGTTGGAATGGCGCAGCACGATCTGCTGGAAATAGGTGACGAAGGAATGGTCCGCGGACAGGCCGCGCTGCATGGTCTGCGCGAGGTGGATGTGGCCGTTGACGAAACCCGGCATGGCAATGCGGCCGGTGCCGTCGATCACCAGCGCGCCCTCGGCCTGGATGCCGGGCGCCACCGCGCGGATCGCGCCGCCCTCGATCAGCACGTCGCCGCGCGGCAGGTCTCCGATGGCGCCATCCATGGAGAGCACATGCGCGCCGCGGATCAGGATCGGCCGGCCCGGCGCGGCGGGCTGCGCGGCGGCCTGGCGGGGCAGGGCGGTGGCCAGCGCGGCGAGCGCCGAGCCCGCGAGCAGGTCGCGGCGTGCGGAGCGGTCCGTCATGGTCGTTCTCCTCCGGGGTTTCCGGCTTGTCGGTGCAAACGGTTGCAGGGTCAAGGCCCGCGCGATGGACGCGGCCCGCACCGGGGTCTATGGGCAGCGCACCATGCTCAAGGCCATCCGCCTCCTCTCGCTGCTGCTGATCCTGGTCCTCGGCGGGATCTGGAGCTGGGCCTGGCTCGGCCGGGACGCCGGCGAGACGCTGGCCGATTCCTTCGCCCGGCGCCTGGCCGCCGTGACGGGCCAGGACGGCGCGCTGCCCTCGGCGGGCGGCGTGCAGCTGCCGCAGGGCATGGTGCTCGGCGGGCCGTTCAGCCTGGTGAACCACGAAGGCCGGCCGGTGACGGAGCAGAGCTTCGCCGGCCGCTTCCTGCTGCTCTTCTTCGGCTATTCCTACTGCCCCGATGTCTGCCCGACGGAGCTCGGCGTCATCGCGACCGCGATGGACGAGCTGGGGCCGGCGGCCGCCCGCGTCACGCCGGTCTTCGTCTCGGTGGACCCGGAGCGCGACACGCCGGCGCAGCTTGCGGACTATGTCTCGCGCTTCCACCCCGCCCTGGTCGGGCTGACCGGCACGCCGGAGCAGGTCGCGGCGGCGGCGCGCGCCTATCGCGTCTACTACGCCAAGGTGAATCGGCCGGACATGAGCCAGTACCTCATGGATCACTCTTCGTTCATCTACCTCGTCGGGCCGGATGGCCGGGTGCGGGCCCTGTTCCGCCCGGAAACCCCGCCGGAGGCGATCGCGCAGGCGGTCCGCGGGCAGCTTCGCGGGGGCTGATCGGCCCCGTGCTGCGGTGAAGGGTTCCGGAACCCGTCCCGGACGGGTAAGCTTGGCGTGTGGGAGCGTGCCCGCCGGTTCGGCGGGGCCGAGGGGAGTCGCGAGATCGATGGCCGAAGAGGATGCGGACCTGCCCGGGCGTGACTCGCGCTCGTCCGCGCCACCGCCGCGGCACACGCGCCGGCTCTCCGACAAGATCCTGATTGCCTTTCACCACGCCTGCGACCAGGGCGACTACGAGGTGGCGGAGGAACTGCTGCGCATCCTCGAGATGATGCTGACGCGCCGCCCCGTCTCGCCCGACGTGAACCGCCGGAAGAACATGGAGAGCCTGGTCGCCGCGCATGAGCGGCTGTGGCTGCTGCGCCACCCCGAGGCGAACGAGCGGTAGCTTCTCAAACCGGGAGGGCCGCGCCGTCCCGCAGGATCGCCTCGGCCGCGGTGCCGGGGCCGTCGCCCTCGTGCAGCGTCAGGCCGGGCAGCACCCGCCCCGGCCCCTTGCCGCCCCGCCGCGCCGCCAGCAGCACGCGCTTCGCCGCGACACCAGCCCGCGGCCAGAGCGGCAGCAGCGCCGGGCTGCCGAAGCCCGCGCCGGCGAGCGCGGCGAGCCCATCGGCAAAGCGCGCGGCGGGAAGGACCAGCGTCGCGCTGCCGCGATGCGCGATCGCGGCGAGGCAGGAAGCCCAATCCGCCAGCGTGGCCTCGCCCTGCGTGCCCTCGCCGTGCGTGGCGGCGCGGCGGATCGCCTCGGGCGGCGGCGTGCCTCCATCCCAGAAGGGCGGGTTGGCGAAGCCGTGGGCGCAGCGCGGCAGTGCGCGGTGCAGCGCGGGGTCGGCGACGTCGCCCTCGATGACCTCGACGCGATCGGCGAGCCCGTTCAGCGCTGCATTCTCCCGCGCGAGAGCGGCCAGAGCGGGCTCGCGCTCCACCGCGACCACGCTGACCCCGGGCACGCGGGCAGCCAGGCACAGGAAGGCCGCGCCGGTGCCGCAGCCGAGTTCCAGCACGCGCTCGCCCGGCCTGGCCGGCACCGCGGCCGCGAGCAGCACGGCGTCGTGGCCGGCGCGCAGCCCCCGCGCGGGCTGGCGCAGCCGCACCCGCCCGCCGAGCAGCGTGTCTTCCGTCACCACGTCTCGCCGGCCTCGCGCAGCACGCGCAGCGCCTGTCCGGCCTCCTCCTCCGGCACGGCCAGGCGGCGGGGGAAGGCGCCGATCCCGCCTTCCAGCGCGCTGATCGCAGAGTCGAGGACCACCGGCGCGCAGCCGCCGTCGCGCAGCAGCGCCACCAGGAAGCTCAGCCGGACCGGGTCGGTGGTGGTCAGCAGGACGCGCATGGACAGGCCTGGCAAACGTCCCATCTGCGGGGGCGGCGGCGCCGCCCGCGTGCTTGCCCCCCCTTGGGGCGGGGGCTAGGTTGCCGCCGCAAAGACCGAGGTCAAGAGAGCGTGGATCTGCCCGTGCCGTCGAGCGAAGCCCAGAAGGGGACGGACACGGGTGAGGACGCGCTGGCCGCGCTGATGGCGCTGGTGCGCGACGACCTCGAGGCCTGCAACCGCCTGATCGTCGAGAACATGCAGAGCGAGGTGGCGCTGATCCCCCAGCTCGCCGCGCATATCGTCGCCGCCGGCGGCAAGCGGCTGCGGCCGCTGCTGACGCTCGCCGCCGCGCGCATGGCGGGATACCGCGGGGATCGTCATGTCGGGCTGGCCGCCTGCGTCGAGTTCATCCACACCGCGACGCTGCTGCATGACGACGTCGTGGACGAGAGCGCGCTGCGCCGCGGCCAGGCCAGCGCGAATGCGCTGTTCGGCAACAAGCCCTCGGTCCTCGTCGGCGACTTCCTGTTCGCCCGCGCCTTCCTGCTGATGGTCAGGGACGGCTCGCTCGAGGTGCTGCGGATCCTGTCGCAGGCTTCCGCGGTGATCGCGGAGGGCGAGGTCCTGCAACTCGTGATCCAGAACGACACGTCGTCCACCGAGGAAGCCTATCTGCAGGTGATCGAGGGCAAGACCGCCGCGCTGTTCGCCGCGGCGACCGAGGTCGGCGCGGTGGTCGCGGGCTGCGACGCCGCGCGCCAGGCCGCGCTGCGCGCCTATGGCCACAACCTCGGCGTCGCCTTCCAGCTGGTGGACGACGCGCTGGACTACTCGGCGGAGCAGGAGCGGCTCGGCAAGACCGTCGGCGACGATTTCCGCGAGGGCAAGATCACGCTGCCCGTGCTGCTGGCCTTCGCCCGCGGCGACGAGGCGGAGCGCGGCTTCTGGCGCCGCACGATCGAGGACAAGGACCAGGAAGGGGCCGACCTCGGCACCGCGATCGCGCTGATGCAGAAGCACCGCGCCTTCGCCGACACCGTCGCCCGCGCGCGCGACTACGGCGCGAAGGCGCTGGCGGCGCTCGACGCCTTCCCGGACGGGGCGGAGAAGCGCGCGCTCGCGGGGACCGTGGAGTTCTGCATCAGCCGGGCGCGCTGAGGCGCGCGCCGCGGGCTCAGCCCGCGGCCTCGTCGCGGTAGGCGACGAAGCCGATCTCGCGGCCCGGCCATTGTGCCTGGCGGTCCGAGATCGTCGCCGAGATGCGCGCATTGACCTCCGCCTCCGCCGGAATGCGCCAGTCCAGGCCGCGACACATCCCCGCCGCGACGAGCTGGTCGCGCACGGCGGCAAGGTCCGGCACGGCCAGCCCGCGATAGGTCGAGCCGGTGACCAGGCGGCCCCGCTCCGTGAAGGTCACTGCGCCGCGGATCGCCTGCACGACGGCCACATGCCGCACGCCCGACGCGTCGAGGTAGCGGCGCGCGGGCGTGGTGAGCGGGCGGCGCCGCGCGATGACGGCGACGCGGTCGTCCTCCTCCAGGCAGCCGATCGCGAGGTGCAGCGCTGAGCCCTCCGCGAAGACCAGGCGCCGCGCGCCGGCGTACAGCATGAGCTGCTGCGGCACCGTCAGGCGCTCGGGGTACATGACGGCGTAGCCCTCGGCGGCCAGGTTCTCCTCCAGCACCTCCTCGAACAGGATGCCGCCGCGGAACGGCTCGAGCCGCCGGCGCGAGACATAGAGGCCGGGGCAGGAGAGGCCGTCGCCGACGGCCGGCGAGCGGCGCATGCCGCGCATCAGGCGCAGGAAGGCGGCGTCGTCCCCGGGCGGCGCGCCCGGCATGCCGAGCTGGAGGTGATCGGGCACGGCGAGCGCGGCGAAGCGCGCGGGCGCCTGCACGAAGACCGGCTTCAGGCGCGGCCCGATGCCGAGGCTCTGCAGGATGCCGGCCAGGAAGGGCCTGCTGCGGAGCGGATTGCCGCGCCCGGGCGTGGCGCGCAGCAGCTGGAAGACGACGCCGTCGAGCCCGTCCGCAAGGTCGGGCAGCGGCCAGAGCCGGCCCATGCAGTTGACGAGGTGGTGGCCGAAATGCGCGTGCACCCATCCCCCGAACAGGAAGCGCCCGGGGCGCGGGGCCAGGTCGTCGCGCCGCAGCAGCGCGGGCGCGAGCGCCAGGATGCGCTCGCCGGCATGGGCGGCTTCCGGGACGTAGCGGCCTTCCGCGTCGTAGATGCCGCCATCCTGCACCCAGCCCTGGCCGCGCGGCCCGGTGCCGGAGCAGGGCTGCACCAGCGCGTTCTCGATCCAGCGCAGCGACGGCATCGGACGCGCCTGCCCCCCTCGGTCCCGCGGGCTATATCAACGCGAGGCGGGCGCCGTCATCCCGGGGCGGCAGTCGGGGGCGGGAAGAAGTCGTTGATCGCGATCTCCGCCACGCGCTGCTTCCGCCAGACCTTTTGGCGTTCCTCGACCGCCCGGGCGATTTCGGCCTCGACCTCCGCTGGCGTCGGGATGCGCCAGCCCGTGCCGCGGCACAGCCCCGCCGCGACGAGCCCGTCGCGCAGCGCCTCGAAGTCCAGCACGGCGAGGCCGTTGGCGAGCGCGCCGCCGACGCTGCGGTCGCCGTCGCCATAGGTGACGACGCTGCGGATCGCGTCCACGCAGGCGGCCCGGCGCATGCCCGCGCCTTCGAGGTAGTAGCGCATCGCCGGGATCATCGGCCGGCGCCGCGCGATCACCCCGACCGGGATGTCGGGATCGAGCGCCCCGATCGCGAGGTGCAGCGCCGTGCCCTCGGCGAAGATCACGCGGCGCGCGGCGCGGTAGACCGCGAACTGGTCGGGGATGGAAAGGCGCTCGGGGTGCAGGATCGCGTAGCCCTCGGCGGCCAGGTTCTCCTCCAGCACGCTCTCCAGCACGAAGCCGCCCTTGTTCGAGAGCCGGCTGCGCGAGACGTAGACGCCGCGCAGCACGAGGCCATCATCGGCCGGCGCGGAGGCCGCGAGTGCGCGCATCAGCGCCATGAAAGCCGCGTCCCGGGCCGGCGCGGCGGGCCGGCCGAGCCGCATGGGCTCCCCGATGGTGAGGTGGGCGAAGCGCATCGGCTCCTTCGCGACGATCGCGGGGATGCGCGTGCCAATGCCGAGGCAGGCGAGCAGCGCGCGCAGCGCGTGATCGCGTTCCAGCAGGTCGGGGCCGGTCAGGCCCTGGAACACCACGCCGGTGTAGTTGGCGCCCGGCGCGGCGAGCGGCCAGAGATGGCCCATGGAGAAGACGAGGTAATGGCCGAAAATCGGCTGCAGCCAGCCACCGAAGAGCCAGCGGCCGCGGCGGGGCCGGAGATCGTCCCGGCGCAGCGCCGGCGGCTGGCTGCATGCCGCCTTCTCGAAGGCGGGGCGGGCGATGCGGATCTCCCGGCCGCGGGGGCCATAGACGCCGCCATCCACCAGCCACCCCTCCGGCCCGCGGCCGCGTCCGGAGGAGGGCAGGACGAGCGCGTTGCGCAACCCGACCAGGGTGGGGAGCCGGGCCCGCGCGCGGGCGCCCGGCCGCCCCGGCGCCGGGTCAGACGACGGCAATGCTCTCGCGCCGGAGCTGGACCGCGAGTGCGTCCAGCGCGCGGCCCGTGCGCTCCACCATCTCGTCGATCTCGTCCGTCTTCATGATCAGCGGCGGCGAGAAGGCGACGGTGTCGTTGGCGAGCCCGCGCAGGATCACGCCCTCGGCCTCGCCGAGCTTGGTCAGGCGCGGGCCGATCTTGAGCGACGGGTCGAAGTTCTTGTGCGTCTTCTTGTCCGCGACGAGTTCGATCGCCCCGACCAGGCCGACGCCGCGGACCTCGCCGACCAGCGGGTGGTCGGCGAAACGCTCGCGCAGGCGCTTCTGCAGATGCGGGCCCGTCTTGCGGACATGGCCGGTGATGTCGATCTCGTCGTAGATCTTCAGCGTCTCCACCGCGACGGCTGCCGGTACGGGATGGCCGGAATAGGTGAAGCCGTGGCCCCAGGTGCCGATGGTGGACGCGCCTTCCGCGAGCCCTTCGAAGACACGCTCGTTGATGATGATGGCGCTGATCGGCAGGAAGGAGGCCGAGAGCGCCTTGGCGCAGGTGATGATGTCGGGCGTGATCGAATAGGTCTGGCTGCCCCAGTAGTTGCCGGTGCGCCCGAAGCCGCAGATCACCTCGTCCGCGACGAACATCACGTCGTGCTTCTTCAGCACCGCCTGGATCTTCTCGAAATAGGTGGCGGGCGGGACCATCACGCCGCCCGCGCCCATCACGGGCTCGGCGAAGAAGGCGGCGACGGTCTCGGGCCCCTCGCGCTGGATGACCTGGTCGAGTTCCTCGGCGAGCCGCGCGGCGAAGGCTTCCTCGGACTCGCCGGGATTGGCGCCGTGGTAGTGGTGCGGCGTCGAGACATGGATGAAGCGGTCGGAGACAGGCAGGTCGAACATGCGGTGGTTCGCCGGCAGGCCGGTCAGCGAGCCCGACGCGATCGTGATGCCGTGATAGGCCTTCAGGCGGCTGATGATCTTCTTCTTGTTCGGCCGGCCGAGCGCGTTGTTGACGTACCAGATCATCTTGATCGCGGTGTCGTTCGCCTCCGACCCGCTATTGGCATAGAAGACCTTCGACATCGGCACCGGTGCGCGCTCGATCAGCATTTCCGACAGGTCGATCAGCGGCTCATGCGACTTGGCGGTGAAGGCGTGGTAGAAGGGCAGCTTCTTCATCTGCTCATAGGCCGCTTCCGCCAGGCGCTTGCTGTCGAAGCCGAGCGAGGCGCACCAGAGGCCCGCCACGGCCTCGATGTATTCCTTGCCCTGGTCGTCCCAGACCTTCACGCCCTCGCCGCGGGTGATGACCAGCGGGCCGTTCTTCATGTGGGCGCGGAAGTCGGTGTAGGGGTGCAGGACGTTGGCGATGTCGCGGGCGGCGTTCGAATTGCGGGGCGGGGTCATGTCGTTGGCTCTTCCTCGGCGGGTCGCGGCGCGATGCTAGAACGACCGCGAGCCCGCGTCATCCGGCTCGCGCGAAGGTTGCCCCGCCGCCCCGCCGAGGCCAGATTGCGCCGGCCGAGGAGACCCCGATGACCGAGATCAAGCCGCACGGATCGCATTTCGGCCCCTTCGAGGCCGTGGTGGAAGGCGGGCGCCTGACCGCCGTGCGGCCCTTCGCGCGCGACCCCTTCCCGGGGACGCTGCTCGCCTCCATCCCCGACGCCGTGCACAGCGCGGCGCGGATCGACCGGCCCTATGTGCGCGAGGGCTGGCTGAAGGGCGGGCGGCGCGGGTCTTCGCGCGGCGGCGACCCTTTCGTGCCGGTATCTTGGGACCAGGCGGTCCGCATGGTGGCCGAGGAGACGGCGCGCATCCGCGGGGAACACGGGCACCCCTCGGTCTTCGGCGGCAGCTATGGCTGGTCCTCCGCCGGACGCTATCACCACGCGCGGACCCAGCTGCACCGGTTCCTCGGCCTCGGCGGCGGCTTCACGGCGCAGGTGACGAACTACTCCTTCGGCGCGGGCATGACGCTGATGCCGCATGTCCTCGGCACCAACGACGTGGTGGCGGGAGCGGTGACGGATTGGGCGGCGATCCGGGCGCATGCGAAGCTGATGATCTGCTTCGGCGGGCTGCCGCTGAAGAACGGGCTGGTGACGAGCGGCGGCGCCGGCGCGCATGAATACGTGCCGCAGATGAAGGCCGCCGTCGCGGCGGGGCTGCGTTTCGTCAACGTCTCGCCCTTCCGCGGCGACACGGCGGAATTCCTCGGCGCGGAATGGGTGCCGATCCGCCCGAACAGCGACGCTGCGATGATGCTCGCGATGGCCTTCGTGATCCTGGAATCGGGCAGGGAGGATCGCGACTTCCTCGCGCGCTGCGCCGTCGGGTTCGAGCCCTTCGCGGACTACCTCCGTGGCCAGTTCGACGGCGTCGCCAAGACCCCCGAATGGGCCGAGGCGCTGACCGACGTGCCCGCCGCGACCATCCGTCGGCTGGCGCTGGAAGCCGCGTCCGTGCCGACGATGATGACCGCGACCTGGTCACTCCAGCGCGCCGAGCATGGCGAGCAGCCCTGGTGGGCGCTGGTGGCGCTTGCCGCGATGCTCGGCACCATCGGCAAGCCGGGGCAGGGTGTGGGCTTCGGCTACGGATCGCAGAACGGCATGGGCACGCCGCGGCAGGATGTCCCGAGCGTCGGCGGCGTGCCGGTGAGGAATCCGGTCGGCGCCTACATCCCTGTCGCGCGCGTGACGGAACTCTTCGAGCGGCCCGGCGGGATGCTGCAGTACAACGGCCGCGACCTGACGCTGCCCGATATCCGGATGATCTGGTGGGCCGGCGGCAATCCCTTCCACCACCACCAGGATCTCAACCGCCTGCTGCGCGCCTGGAACCGCGCGGAGACCATCGTGGTGTCCGAGCCCTGGTGGACCGCCGTCGCCCGCCATGCCGACATCGTGCTGCCCGCGACGACGACGCTGGAGCGCAACGACATCGCCAGCAGCTCGCGCGACCGCTTCGTGCGCGCCATGCACCAGGCCATCGCGCCGGTCGGCCAGGCCCGCAACGACGCCGACATCCTCGCCGACATCGCCGACGCGCTGGGCTACCGTGCCGCCTTCACCGAACAGCGAGACGAGATGGCCTGGCTGCAACACCTCTTTGGCCGCTGGCGCCAGGCCTGCGCCGCGCAGGGCATCGAGGTGCCGGATTTCGCCGAGTTCTGGGACCAGGGATATGTCGAGATCCGGGCTCCCGCCGTGCCCTACACCCAGTTCGCGGATTTCCGCGCCGACCCGCGGGCCAACCCGCTCAACACGCCCTCGGGCAAGGTCGAGATCTTCTCCGAGACCATCGCCCGCTTCGGCTATGAGGAGGTCGCCGGCCATCCCGCCTGGCGCGAGCCGCGCGAATGGCTGGGCGGCGAGCTGGCGAAGCGCTTCCCCCTGCACCTGCTGTCCTTCCAGCCCGCGACGCGGCTGCACAGCCAGCTCGACACCGGGCGCGTCGCCGCGGCAAACCGTGTCCAGGGGCGCGAGCCCGTCCTGATGCACCCCGACGACGCCGCTTCGCGCGGGCTGCGGGACGGCGACCTTGTCCGCATCTTCAACGACCGTGGCGCGGTCTGCGCGGGGCTGCGCGTGACCGACGGGCTGCGCCGCGGCGTCGTCGCCATGGCGACCGGCGCCTGGTGGAACCCGACCGTGCCCGGGGCGACCGACGCACCCTGCGCGCATGGCAATGCGAATGTGCTGACGCAGGATGTCGGGACCTCGCGGCTTGGCCAGGGATCGGCGGCGCAATCCTGCCTGGTCGAGATCGAGCGCTGGCCGGGCGAGCCGCCGCCGGTGACCGTGCACGCGCCGCCGCCCGGCGCCGCCGCGCCGTGATCCGCCGCCGCGCCGTGCTGGCCGCGGCCGCGCTGGCCGCAGCGCCGGCGCGCGCGCAGATCACGACGCTCGACCTGCGCCCGACGCCGCTGCCGGTCAGGCCTGACGACTGGATCGCGCCGGGGCTGCGGCGCGAGGTGCTGATCCGCTGGGGCGACCGCGTGCTGCCCGATGCGCCGGAATGGACCCCGCGCGAGCCCAACCCGCAGGCCGCCGGCGCGCAGTTCGGCTGGGATGCGCGCATCGCCGGCCTGGTCGAACCGCCGCCCGCCGCCGACGGCGTGCCGCGCCTGGTGCTGGCGGTCGTGCACCCCACGGTGGATCCCGCCATGGCCTGGCCCGGCGTGCGCGACCGGCCGGCCGTCGCCGCGGCGATGCAGGGCGCGTCCATCCTGAACCTCGAGAAGACCGGCGAGCGCTGGGTCATCGTGGATGGCGGCTTCCAGAGCCGGCGGCTCGATGCCGACACGCTCTGCCGCTGGCAGGGGCCGGCGGCGACGGCCCCGGCGGTGCAGGGCATCCTCGCGCCACAGGGCGGCTGCGCGACGCCCTGGGGCAGCCTGCTGCTGAGCGAGGGCGATCCGACGGTCTGGCTGGACCGACTGCGCGGCCTCGATCCGCGCTGGACGGAAGCCGCGGGCTACGGCTGGGCGGTGGAGTTCGACCCGCTGGACCCGGGCTCGGTGCCGGTGAAGCGAAGCGCGCTCGGGCGCATCGGCGCCGTCGCCACGCTGGCGCTGCAGGCCAGCGAAGGGCGTGCGGTGGTGCTGATGGCGGATGGGCGGCCGGGCGGCTTCCTCTACCGCTTCGTCAGCGCGAAGCCGGCGAGTGAGCCGGACGCGCTGGACGACGGCAGGCTCTCGGTCGCGCGCCTCGGCGGCGAGACGCTGCGCTGGGAGGCGCTGCCCGCGGGCGCCGCGACGGACCCCGCTTCGGCGGCGCAGGCGCTCGGCGCGTCGCGGCTGGATGCGCCCTTCGGCCTGGCGCGCGATCCGCGCAGCGCGCGCGTGCTGCTGGCCTGCCGCGGCGATGCGCGCGTCGCGGGCCAGGTGCTCGACCTGCAGGGCGATCCCGCGGCGGCGCAATGGGAATCGCGCGTGCTGTTCGTCGCGGGCGAGGTCGCGCAGGGCGGCCGATACGGCCGCGACCAGCCGCCGGGCGCGCTGCCGCGCAACCCCGCGACCGTCGCGGTGGATGCGCGCGGGCGGGCCTGGATCGGGACGGACCAGGGCGGGCAGGTCGGGCAGCAGGCCGATGCGGTCTTCGCCTGCGACCTGGATGGGCCGGGGCGCGGCGTGGTGCTGCCGGCCTATGCGGCGCCGCGCGCGGCCGCGATCGGCGGCGCGGTGCCGACACCGGGCGCCGAGACGGTGCTGGCGATGGTGCGCCATCCCGGCGCGGCGCCGGGGGCGAGCTACGCCAACCCCGCCACGCGCTGGCCGGCCTTCGACGCCGCGCTGCCGCCGCGCACGACGCTGGTCGCGCTGTCGCGCGGCGGGGCGCCGGTCGGGGGCTGACGTGCTTTCGACATGCACCTGTAGCACAGTGTGCGTTGACGCAGCGCCGGCGCGATTGTCTGCTGGGACCCGTCGAACATAGTGTCGCCGGGACGGTTGCAATGACGTCAGTGCCTGAAGAGATCGAGCTCGAGGACATCGGCAGCAATCCTGCGCCCGACCGCCCGATCGGCGAACTGATCGAAGCACGCCTGACGCGCCGCGCCGCGTTGCGCGGCATTGCCGGCGTCGGCGCCGCCGCGGCCCTCAGCGAGGCGCTGGTCGGAGAGGCGGCGGCGCAGCTCGCCGTGCCGGCCCAGGGCGGGCCCTCCACCCTGACCTTCCAGGAGGTGCCGCAGGGCCTCAGCCAGACGCATGGGGTGGCGGAGGGCTACGACGTGCAGATGGTGATCCGCTGGGGCGATCCGGTGCTGGCCGAGGCGCCGGCCTTTGACCCGCTCAACCAGACCGCGGCGGCGCAGGCACGGCAATTCGGCTACAATTGCGACTACCTCGACTATTTCCCGCTGCCGGCCGGCAGCACCAGCAGCGAACACGGGCTGCTCTGCGTGAATCACGAATACACCAACACCAACCTGATGTTCGCCGGCATCGGCGAGGGCCGCGCCGCGCGCGGCCGCACCACGCGCGACCAGGCGGCGGTCGAGATCGAGGCGCATGGCATGTCGGTGGTCGAGGTGCGCAAGGAAGGCAACACCTGGCGCGCCGTGCCAGACGGCGCGATGAACCGGCGCATCACGATGAACACGCCGATGCGCGTCAGCGGTCCTGCCGCGGGCCATGACCGGCTGAAGACCAATGCCGATCCCACGGGGACCCGCGTGCTCGGCACGCTCAACAATTGCGCCGGCGGCAACACGCCATGGGGCACCGTCATCACGGCGGAGGAGAACTTCAACAACTACTTCGGCGGCGCCGCGGCCGAGAGCGGGACGCAGGCCGCTTCCTACCGCCGCTACGGCGTGGTGCGCGACGCGACCTATGCCTGGGGCCGCTACTTCGACCGCTTCAACCTGGACCGCGAACCGAACGAGCCGAATCGCTTCGGCTGGATCGTCGAGTACGATCCCTACGACCCGAACTCCGTGCCGGTGAAGCGCACCGCCCTCGGCCGCTTCAAGCATGAGGGCGCGACGCATGCCGTCAGCGCGGATGGCCGCGTCGCCTTCTATTCCGGCGACGACGAGCGCTTCGAGTATCTCTACAAGTTCGTCACCGCGCGCCCCTGGAACCCGAACGACCGCGCGGCGGACCGCGACCTGCTGGACGAGGGTACGCTGTATGTCGCCAAATTCGAGGAGCAGGGCCGCATGCACTGGCTGCCGCTGGTGCATGGCCAGGGCCCGCTGACCGAGGCCAACGGCTTCCGCAGCCAGGGCGACGTGGTGATCGAGGCGCGTCGCGCCGCCGACCTGCTGGGCGCGACGCCGATGGATCGGCCCGAGGATGTCGAGACGAACCCGGTGAACGGCCGCGTCTATGTCATGCTGACCAACAACAACCGGCGCACCGCGCAACAGGTCGGCCCCGCCAATCCGCGCGCCAACAACGTCCATGGCCATATCGTGGAGGTGATTCCGCCCGGCGCCGGGACGGACCGCGTGGATCACGCCGCGACGGAAGCGCGGTGGGACGTCTTCCTGCTCGCGGGCAAGCCCGGCCAGGATGCCGGCGCGCGCTATCACCGAGCGACCAGCGACAATGGCTGGCTGTCCTGCCCCGACAACGTCGCCTTCGACAGCAAGGGCCGGATCTGGATCGCGACGGACGGCGCGCCCGACAATGCAGGCGTTGCCGACGGCATCTGGGCGGCCGACACCTCGGGCCATGGGCGCGCGCTGACCCGCCGCTTCTTCCAGGCGCCGACCGGGGCAGAGGTGTGCGGCCCGCGCTTCACGCCGGACGACCGCACGCTGTTCCTCGCCATCCAGCATCCCGGCGAGGATGACGGATCCACCTTCGAGCGGCCGTCCACGCGCTGGCCGGATTTCAAGGATGGTGAGCCGCCGCGACCTTCGGTGATCGCCATCGTCAAGCGCGACGGCGGCACGATCGGGACCTGAGTTGGTGGGCGCCGCCGCGTCGCGGCGCCCTTCGCCTCAGTTCTGGATGGTGATCCCCTTGGCGCGGATCACCTCGCTCCAGCGGTCGAGGTCGCTGTCCATCACGGCCCGCAGCGCGGCGGCGTCGCCGGCGACCGGTGTTGCGCCCTGTTGCACGAAGCGGTCGCGCACCTCCGGCGTGGCGAGGACCTTGTCGCATTCCTCCTTGATGCGCGCGACCAGGCCGGCGTCCATGCCGCGCGGGCCGAGCATGCCGTACCAGAAGGAATAGGCGAAATCGAAGCCCTGCTCCTTCGCGGTCGGCACGTCGGGCAGCAGCGGGATGCGCCCGCCGGTGGTGCCGATCGCGATGGCGCGCGCGCGGCCATCCTGCACGGCGCCCATCACGGTCGCGGGTGCGGCGATCAGCAGCCCGACGCGCCCCGCCAGCAGGTCGGCGAAGGCCGGCCCCATGCCGCGATAGGGGACGTGCGTCATGCGGATGCCCGCGATGTCCTGGAGATATTCCGTGTAGAGATGCGGCGAGGATCCCGCGCCCATCGAGCCGTAGAAATTCGCATCCGCGGGCTTGCCGCGCACCATCTCGACATAATCGCGCAGGCTCCGCGCGGGGCTTGCCGCCGGCACGACGAAGACCGTGGGGTAGTCAACCAGCAGCGAGATCGGCGTGAAATCCGTGCGGATGTCGAAGCCGAGACTGGGGTAGAGCGGCGGCGCGGTCGCCAGCGAGTTGTCCGTCAGCAGCAGCGTCGTGCCGTCATTCGCCGACCGCACGACGTTGGTCCAGCCGACCACGCCGCCGCCGCCCGATCGGTTGTCCACGACGAAGCTGCCGCCGGTCTGCTGCGCGAGCTGCGTGGCGTAGACCCGCGCGACGAAGTCGCTGGTCCCGCCGGGGGGATAGGTAATGAGGATGCGCACCTGCCGGTTGCCAGGCCAGGACGGTGCCTGGGCCCGCGCGATCCCCGGCGCGGCCAGCGTGGCAGAGGCTGCGAGCAGCGTGCGGCGCTTCATGGATTTCCTCCCGTGTCGTTGTCGTCCCGGCAGAGAGCACAGCCAGCACATCGCGATCAGGCCCCGGAAAGCCGGGATGCTGCAAGCCTGTCGGAAGCAAGCCGCGCGCCTTCCGCCAGGCTGCGCAGCTTGGCCCAGACCACGTCGGAGGAGACGCGCCCGCGCCCGGCGGAGGTGTCGAAGCCGCAATCCGTGCCGGCGAGAAGGCGAGACGCGCCACCGATGGACTGCGCGATTCGTTCCAGCCGTTCCGCGACCACCTCGGGGTGCTCGACGTAGTTGGTCGTGGTGTCGATGACGCCGGCGACGAGGGACTGGTCGTCAGCCAGCGGCATCCGCTGGAACACCCGATGCTCATGCGCATGGCGCGGATTGGCGAACGGCAGGACGAAGGCACCGACGCGGGCAGCGCGGATCACCGGCCAGATATCCTCGAAGGGCACGTCGCAGTCATGTGGCGCCTCGTAGTTGCCCCAGCAGACATGCAGGCGGATGCGGTGCTTCGGCAGGCCCTCGATCGCGCGGTTGATGGCGGCGACCACGCGCCCGCAGAAATCCAGGAAGTCCGACAGCGGCCGGTCCTGCCAGGCGCCGTGGCGCTCCAGCGCCAGGTCGGGGCAATCGAGCTGCAGGGTGAAGCCGGCCTCGACGATGGCGCGGTATTCATGGCGCAGCGCGGCGGCGAGCGCGTCGAGATAGGCGTCGTCGCTGTCGTAGTGCTCGTTCCGCACCACCGCGGCGACGATGCCCGGCGAGGGCGCTGCCAGGAAGGCCTCGCCGGTCGCGCCGGCGGCGTCGAGCGCGGCGCGGAATTCAGCGCATTCCGCTGCCATCGCGGCCTGGCCGATGTAGCGGACCTCCGCGACCGCGGAGGGGAGATGCGCGGTGACGGTCGCGGTCTCCTTGCCTGCGAAGCTCGCGCGGAGGTCTTCCTGGAACTCGGGATAGCGCGCGACGTCCTGGAACAGCCCGCGCTGGCGGCTGCCGCCGAGGCCGGTCAGGCGGTCGCGGAGATAGAGCACGAAGGATTCGCGGCCCTGCTCGCCGTCGTTCGGGATGTCGATGCCGGCCTCGCACTGCTTCGGCACGATGGCCTGGACGGCGGCGCGGGCAGCGGCGTGCAGCTCCCCCCCGTCCACCGCCTCCCCGCGCTGGCGGCGGGCGTAGAGGCGCGTCAGCGCGCGCGGGCGCGGCAGGCTGCCGGTGTGGGTCGTGCGGATGCGTCCGACTTCATGGGTCCCGATTCGCTTCATCGCGTTTTCTCCCGCACGGACTGTAGCGCGTCAGCGATGCGCGCGCAGCCCGTCCGCGACCAGGGTACAGCCCGCGACGGCCAACAGGATCGCGAACCCCGGCCAGATCGCGGCGAGCGGCGCGCTGAACACCAGCTCCTGCGCGTTGGACAGCATGTTGCCCCAGCTCGCCATGGGCGGCGCGATGCCGAGGCCGAGGAAGGACAGCGTACTCTCCGCCAGGATCGCGCCGGCGACGGCGAGCGCGGTCGCGACCGCGACGGGGGCCGCGACGTTCGGCGCGACATGGCGCAGCAGCACGCGGGTTTCGGAGGCGCCGAGCGCCCGCGCGGCACGGACATACTCGCGCGCGAGGACCGACAGCGCCGCGGCGCGCGCCAGGCGCGCGACGCCGACCCAGCCGAAGACCGTGAGGATGGCGACGATCCGCACCACGTCCGACAGCGGCTCGCCCCGGGGCAGGCCGATGCGGCCGGTGTCCGCGGCGGCGAGGATGATCAGCACAGGCAGTGCCGGCAGCGCGAGCATGCCGTCGGCCAGCCGCATCAGCGCCGCGTCCGGCACGCCACCGCGCCAGGCCGCGAGCAGCCCGATCGCTGTCCCCAGCACCGCCGCCGCGAGCGCCGTCGCAAGCCCGACGGCGAGCGAGACTCGCGCGCCGTAGAGCAGCCGCAGCAGCAGGTCGCGGCCGAGCTCGTCCGTGCCGAGGGGATGCGCGGCGCTCATCGCCTCGTGGCGGCTGAACAGGTCGGGGGAGAAGGGGTCGTGGCCGAGCCAGGCCTGCGCGAAGGGCGCGAGGAGGGCGCCCAACGCAAGTGTCGCGAGGATGAGGAGGCCGAGCGTCAGTCGCATGGTGGCTGGCGCGCTGGCGCCCTCCCCGCCCTCCCCCGCAACTGCGGAGGAGGGAGAAGCAGGCGCGTTGCGGGGAACGCTCCCTCCCGCGCTGTTGCGGGGCAGGGGTGGGGAGGGGGCTTCTTCACCACCTCATCCATCCCCCATCCGCGGATCGATCGCGCGCTGCGCAACGTCGGCCGCCAGCGTTGCCAGCATCGTCACCAGCGCGACCAGCAGCAGCGCGATGAGCGCCAGGTTGGTGTCGTTGCCCATCACCGCGTCGTAGATCAGCTTGCCCATGCCGGGGCGCGCGAAGAGCGTCTCGGTGATGACCGCGCCACCGACCAGCGCGCCGGCATCCAGCGCCGCGACCTGCAGCACCGGCACGGCGGCGTTGGGGAAGGCGTGGCGCAGCAGCAGCCGCGCCTCGCCGTTGCCGCGGGCGCGCGCGGCGGTGATCCAGGGCTCGCGCAGCGCCGTGGCCGTCGCCGCGGCGCTGTGCCGCGCATAGGCCGCGAGATTGGCGATGGCGAGCGTCGCGACGGGCAGCACGAGGTGCCGCGCCGCGTCGAGCCAGCCGCCCTCCGCCGCGCCGCCCGCGGGCAGCCAGCCCAGTGTCACGGCAAACAGGATGATCAACAGGATGCCGAGCCAGAAGGACGGCGCGGACTGGCCGAGGATCGCGATCGCATCCACCGCCGGCGCGTAGCGAGGCCGCGCCGCGGCCAGCAGGCCGAGGCCGATGCCGAGCAGGGCCGCCAGCACCAGCGCCGCGCCGAGCAGCACCAGCGTCGAGGCCAGCGCCGGCGCGATGACCTGGGCGACCGGCTGCGCGAAGAGCCGCGAATAGCCGAAGCTGCCCTGCAGCAGCGCGGCGACCCAGGCGAGGTAGCGCGAGAGAAGCGGCTGGTCGAGGCCATGCAGCGCGCGCAGCCGCGCCGCGTCGGCCGCCGTCAGCCTCGGATCGCCGGCGATGGCGAGGTCGATCGGATCGCCCGGCATCAGCCCGATCAGCAGGAACATCAGGAAGGACAGCACGGCCATGGTGACCGCGATCTGCACCAGCCGCGCGCCGACCAGCCGGATCATGCTTCGCCGGCGCGGTGGCAGACGGCCTCGACCCGGTTGCCGTCGGGATCGCGCAGGAAGGCCGCGAAGTAGTCGGCGTGGAAGTGCGGCCTGAGGCCCGGCGCGCCGTCATCGATCCCGCCGCTTTCCAGCCCTGCCTGGTGGAAGGCGCGCACCGCGGCGCGGGACGGCGCGCGGAAGCACCAGTGACAGGCCGCGTCCGCCGGCGCGGCGCCGTGGCGGATCGTGAGATAGGTGTTGCCGTCATCGGCCGCGCCGTTGCGCCGCCCGTAGCCGATCGCCCGCTCCTCGCGCCAGACGCAGGGAACGCCGAGCGCGGCCATCACCGCGTCGTAGAAGCGTGCCGCGCGCGGGATGTCCGTGACCGCGATGGAGACGTGGTCGAGCATCAGCGCACCCGCCACTCCTCCACCCAGAGCGAGCTCGGCGCGAGGTGGCCGGTCGGGCGCACATTGTCGAGCCAGGCCGGCCATACATGCGCGTCGGAACGGAACCAGAGCGGGATGGAGGGCAGCTCCTCCGCATAGATCGCCTGCAGCCGGTGCCAGAGCAGGCGGCGCTTCTCCCGGTCGAGCTCGACCGGGATGGCGTCGAGCAGCGCGTCCATCTCCGCGTTGCGGAAGCCGACCGCGTTCTGGCCGGACCAGTTGCGCTCGGCGCGCGGGATCTCGTCGGAATGCAGCGTGCTGCGCGGCACGTTCTCCGGTGCGCTGATCCAGGCATACATCGCGGCCGTGAAACGGCGGCGGCGCAGCGTCTCGCCGAACAGCACGCGCGGCGGCTCGTTCCTTATCCGCGTGTCGATGCCGGCCTGGCGCCACATGCCCTGGATGACCTGCTGCACCGCCTCGCGCGAGCGGTTGCCGGCGGTGGTCATCAGCTCGATGGAAAGCCTCTCGCCGGCGGCGTTGCGACGGATGCCGTCGGGGCCCGGGCGCCAGCCCGCCTCCTCCAGCAGGGCGCGGGCGCGGGCGAGGTCGAAGGGCCATTGCCGCACGGCGGGGTCGTTCACCCAGTCCAGCGGGTTGATCCCGGTATGCGCGACGGGCTGCCGGCCTTCAAACAGGCGCTGCACGATCTGCGCGCGGTCGAGCGAGAGGATCAGCGCCTGGCGCATGCTCAGCTCGCCCCAGGGCGCGACATCGAGATTGACGTCGAGATGCTCGTAGATCAGGCCGGGCCGATAGCCCACGCGGAAGCGGTTGCCGACGCGTCGTTCAAGCGCGCTCGCCTGGTCGAGCGGCAGGCCGAGCTCGCCCGCGATCATGTCCACCTGCCCCGCGAGAAGCTGCGCTTCCAGCGCGGTGGTGTTCTCCACGGTGCGGATCGCGATGCGGCGGAAGGCGGGTGCCGCGCCGTTCCAGGCGGCGTTGCGGTCCAGCGTGACGCCGGCGCCGGGCTGCACGGCGGCGATGCGGTAAGGGCCGTTCCAAAGGCCGGGGTTGGTCGGCTCGGTCTCGTAGGCGCTGCGGCTGCGATAGGCGCGCGGGTCATCCTCCCACCGGCGGCGCTCGATATGGGCGGGCAGGGGCTGCCAGTCGCCGGTGGAGGCATATTCGAAGGTGACGCGGTCGAAGCGCAGCGTGATGGTGCGGGGGTCCTCGACGATGGCCTCATAGGCCTGGCGGTAGAACTCGGTGCCGGCGAAGCCCGTGGAGAAGTCGCGCCCGGCCTGCCAGGCGAAGAGCATATCGTCGGCGGAGACGGGCGTGCCGTCGGCCCAGCGCCAGCCCTCGCGCAGGCGCCAGGTCACGCGGATGCCCGGGCGCCCCTCCGGCGTCGTCTCAAGCCGCGCGAGCCCGTTGTCGAGCGAGGGCAGCGTCTCGCAGCCCATGCAGGTGAGCTGCCAGTCCGGGTCGTAGGTCGTCAGCGGCCGGCGCGCGAAACCCAGCACGTAGGATTTGGCGGCCATGGATTCGATGTTGGGGTGGAAGGTCGCGGGGTATTGCGTGATGCCGACGGTCAGCTGCTCGCGCGCGGGGGCCTGCGCGAGGGCGGGGGTGGCGGCGAGGAGGGAGCAGGCCGTCAGGAGGAAGCGGGCGGCCATTGGCGGGCTCCATGCCAGACGCGGAGGATGACCACGGTTTCGCGCGTGGCGCGGTAGACGATCAGGTAGGGCGTGCCGCCGACCGGGACGCGGCGCTGGCCGCGACCGAACCGCGGGCCGAGGCTCGGAAAGGCGAGGATGCGGGCGATCGCCGCCTGGATGGTGCTGTTCAGCTTCTGCGCGGCGACCGGGTTCTCCGCCGCGACGTAGGTCAAGGCGTCCGCCAGCTCGCGCCGCGCCGATGGCGCGAAGACCAGCCTCAACGTGCCTTCCGCGCCAGGGCCGCCGCTACGATGGCGTCGAGTTCGGCGAAGACCTCCTCGGCCGGGATGACATGGCCGGCCGCAACCTCGGCCTCGGCCTCGGCAATGGCCGCATCGAGCGCGGGGTCGGGTTCCACCAGGCCAAGGATCGCGTGGGTGGCCAGCGCCTCGACCGTCGTCGAGGTCTCCTTTGCGAGACGGCGCAGGTCGCGCATCGCGCCGTCCGGCAGGTCGATGTTGAGCGTGGTCATCAGGCCTCCTTCGCCGCCTCTCCTACTCCTTCGGCTTCGCCTCCTCGAGGCTGCCGATGCCGCCATGGGCCTTGGACCAGCCCACGGGATCCTCGAGGAACTTCCGCACCGCCGACAGCGCGCTGTCGCTGAAATAGGGACGCTCGCGGCAGACCTCCAGCACGTCCCACCAGGTGCAGAGGTGATGCAGGTTGAGCCCCATCGCCTTCATCTGCTCGAAGCTGCCGGGGAAGACGCCGTAGTAGAAGACGACGAAGGTATGGTCGCAGATGGCACCCGCGTCCCTGAGCGCCTGGGCGAACTTGATCTTGGACGCGCCGTCTGTCGTGAGGTCCTCGACCAGCAGGGTCTGCTTGCCGATCGGCACCTCGCCCTCGATCTGCGCATTGCGGCCGAAGCCCTTCGGCTTCTTCCGGACATAGGCCATCGGCGCGAGCATCCGGTCGGCAATCCAGGCGCCGAAGGGGATGCCGGCGGTCTCGCCGCCGACCACGGCCTCGATCGTCTCATAGCCGACATGCCGGCCGATCTTCTCGACGCCGAGGTCGCAGATGCGGTTGCGCGCGCGGGGGAAGGAGATGATCTTGCGGCAGTCGATATAGACCGGCGACTTCCAGCCCGAGGTGAAGGTGTAGGGCTCCTCCGGGCGGAAGTTCACGGCCTTGATCTCGAGCAGGATGCGCGCGGTGGTCAGCGCGGCGTCCCGGTCCCAGTCGGAGGCATGCGTGACGGCCATTGCAGCGGAGTCCCCGGGGTTGAGCGTGCGGAATGGCCGTTGGTAACGCCCCCGCGCGGGCGCGTCCATGAGCGGCTTGCCGGGGTCGCCCTCGGGGCCATCTGTCGCGCGATGAGAGGCGTCCTCCCCCATGGGTGAAACATCCGCGCCGCCCGCGCGAAGAAGGGAGATGAGCCGCCGCACCGCCGCCGCCCCGCCCGCGCGCCCGACCACGCCATGGCCCTGGCTGGACCGCGGCGGGCGATTCTCGCCCTTTCGCCTGTCCGTCCTGATCGGGCTCTGCTGCCCGGCGCTGGTGCTGGTCTGGCTGCTCGCGACCGGCCAGATGGGCGCCGAGCCCTGGAAGGAGGCGACGCGCGACGCCGGCGCGCATGCCATCCACGTCCTGCTGCTGAGCCTTTTCGTCACGCCGCTGCGCTGGATCGCGGACTGGCCGAAGGCGCTGACCTTCCGCCGGATGGTCGGGCTCGCGGCCCTGGCCTACGTCCTGCTGCACCTCACGATCTACTCCGGCGACCTCGCCTGGAACCTGCTGGCGGTGGTCAGCGAGATCGCGACGCGGGTCTATCTCACGCTCGGCTTCGGGGTGCTGGTGGGACTGTCGGTGCTGGGCTGGACCTCGACCGACGGGTCGCAGCGGCGGCTCGGGCCGAAGTGGAAGAAGATCCATCGCTGGGTCTATGTGCTGGCTGCGCTCGCGGTGCTGCACGCCTTCCTGCAGTCCAAGTCACGCGCCGACGACGCGGTGCTGGCGGCCGGCTTCTACCTCTGGCTGATGGGCTGGCGGTTGCTGTCCGGCCGGTGGCGGGCCGATCCCTGGGCGCTGCTGGCCCTGTCGGTCGCCGTCTTCGCCGCCACGGTCGGGCTGGAATTCGTGTGGTACGCCACCGCGTCCCGCCTGCCGGCGGCGCGCATCGCCGAGGCGAATCTCGGCTTCGACGCCGGCATCCGCCCCGCGCAATGGGTGCTGCTCGCGGGGCTCTCAGTGGCGATGATCCCCTGGCTGCGGCGGCTCGCGCGAAGGTCGCCGCGGCCGGCCTGATCCGCAGGGGCGGCATCCCCGCGGTTCCCGCGCCGCCATCGGCGTGGCAGCCTGGAATCATGGGGGGCTGGTGGCCGGGACCAGGAGCGCGTCTGCCTTTCCTGCATCGCGTCCGGCGATGGGGGGTAAATCCGGTGCGGCCGCTGGTCCTGCTGGTGATTGTCGCCGGCGCAGCCTGGCTTCTGGCGCGACCGGACGCCCTGTCTCCGGCGAGGGAGCCGTCCCTTTCCGGCTTCGCCCGCGCCGTGGACGGCGACACGCTGGCGATCGGGGCGCGGCGGATCCGGCTTGCCGGGATCGACGCGCCGGAGTCGGCGCAGATCTGCGAGCGCGACGGTAGCGCCTGGCCCTGCGGCGCGCTGGCCGCCCAGGCCCTGGCCGGGATGGTGCAAGGGCGAGTCGTCACCTGCAGCCAGTCCGGCGAGGACCGCTACGGCCGCGCGCTCGCGCGATGCGAGGCCGCCGGCGAGGATCTCGGCGCCGCCATGGTCCGACTGGGTTGGGCGGTTGCCTATGCGCGCTACTCCTGGCGCTACATCCCGCAGGAGTGGCAGGCGCGCTGGCGGGGCGTCGGGCTCTGGGCCGGGCGGTTCGAGACGCCGGAGGACTGGCGGCGCGCGCATTCCCGCTGAGGGGTCCGGTGCAGCCGGCCGTCGTCACGAAGCGCCTGCGGCAGCGTCGGCGCCCTTGCCCGCGCCCCCGCGCGCGGGCATGACGCCCGCCTTCGGAGGAGGGCGCCATGGCAACCCGCAGGCATCGCATCGCCGTGATCCCCGGCGACGGGATCGGCAAGGAAACGGTGCCCGAGGGGCTGCGCGTGCTGGACGCCGCCGCCCGGCGCTTCGGCTTCGAGCTCGAGCTCACGCACTACGACTGGTCCTGCGAGACCTACGCCGAGACCGGCAGGATGATGCCCGATGACGGGCTCGAACGCCTGCGGGAGAGCGATTCGATCTTCCTCGGCGCCGTCGGCTGGCCCGGCGTGCCGGACCATGTCTCGCTCTGGGGCCTGCTGATCCCGATCCGGCGTGGCTTCGACCAGTACGTGAACCTCCGCCCCTGCAGGCTGATGCCCGGCGCGAAGACGCCGCTGGCGGACCGCGCGCCGGAGGACATCGACTTCTACGTCGTGCGCGAGAACACGGAGGGCGAGTACAGCTCGGTCGGCGGGCGGATGTTCGCCGGCACCGACCGCGAATTCGTCAGCCAGCAATCCATTCTGACCCGCACAGGCACCGACCGCATCCTGCGCTACGCCTTCGACCTCGCGATGACGCGGCCGCGGAGGAAGCTGACCTCGGCCACCAAGTCCAACGGCATCACCTTCACCATGCCCTATTGGGACGAGCGCTTCGCCGAGATGGCGAAGCACTACCCTCAGGTGCAGACCGACCAGTTCCACATCGACATCCTCTGCGCGCATTTCGTGCAGCATCCCGACTGGTTCGACGTCGTCGTGGGATCGAACCTCTTCGGCGACATCCTGTCCGACCTCGGCCCGGCGGTGGCGGGCTCGATCGGCATCGCGCCGAGCGCCAACATCAACCCGGAGAAGGCGCATCCCTCGATGTTCGAGCCGGTGCACGGCTCGGCGCCCGACATCGCGGGCAAGTGGATCTGCAACCCGATCGGGCAGATCTGGTCGGGGGCGATGATGCTGGAGCATCTCGGCGAGAGGGAAGCCGCGGACGCCATCGTGGACGCCATCGAAAGGCACCTGGCCGAGGGCGGCCCGCGTACCCGCGACATGGGCGGCAATGCCGGCACGATCGATGTCGGCCGCGCGCTGGCCGAGGCCGTGGGCAGGGTCTGATCGCCCGAGGGCGCGGGCGGCGGCCCGGCCAGCCTGACCGCGCCGTCACTTGAACCCGGCGCGGATGGCGGCGTATAAACAGGCCGTCAACTGAGAACGATTCTCAATTGGCTCGCATCCGCCGGCCTCGCTCCTTGGCGCGCCCGGATTGGGGAAGGGATACCGGACGCCGATGGGTCGCGACTTCAGCCACATCGCCCGCCGCTGCGAGCGCGCCGTCGTCACGGCCTATCGCGAGCTGCGCGAGACCGGCAGCGCCGACATGCCGGCCTTCACGGCCTGCACGACGCTCTACCGCATCCACCATCCCGAATCCTCGCTGGAGGAGGCGCGGCGGCTGGTCTCCGAATGGATCGACCACCACGTCGTGCGCGGGGCGCAGACGCCAACCGAAGGCTGCGACTGCGACTGAGCGCGGGGCCGCGGGCCGTCAGCCCGTGCTCGCGGCCAAGGTCCTTTCCGATAGCGTCGTCAGCCCCTCCGCCGCACGGCGCGCGGCCGCTTCCTCTCCGGCCTTGGCGGCCGCCTCGATCTCCGCGACCAGCTCCGCCAGGCGCCGCGCGCCGGCCATGCGTGCCGCGCCCTTGAGCCGATGTGCCGCCCCCGCCGCGCCCGGCAGGTCGCCGGCGGCGAGCGCGGCCATCACCGCCTCCCCGTCGCGCTGCACGCCTTCGCGGAAGGTGCCGAGCAGCTTCGACAGCCTGGCCTGGTCGTCGCCGAAGAGCTGCCGCAGCGCCTCGGGGTCCCAGAGCATCGCGAGCCCGGGCTCGTCCGCCGGTGCGCCGGGCGCTTCCTCCTGCGGGAGATGCCGGCCGAGCGCGCGGGCGAGCTGGTCGAGCGCCAGCGGCTTCGGCAGGAAGGCGTCCATCCCCGCGGCGTAGCAGCGCTCGTCCTCGCCCTTCAGCGCGTTGGCGGTGACCGCGATGATCGCGGTGCGCGGCAGGCCGGGCCGCTCGGCTTCCTCGCGCCTGATCGCGCGCGCCAGGTCGAGCCCGTCCATCACCGGCATATGCAGGTCCACCAGTGCGACGCGATGCCGCGCGAGCCGCCACATCTCGAGCGCCTGCTGCCCGTCCTCCGCCATGTCGGCGACGCAGCCCAGGATCTCGAGCTGTCGCGCCAGCACCTCGCGGTTCACGGGATGGTCGTCCACCACCAGCAGCCGCGGCGCATCGCCGCGCGGGCCAGTGGCCGCGGCAGGCACGGACACCGCCTCGCCCGGCAGCGCCGCCGCTGCGGCGCCGAGCTTCAGCGTCACGCTGAAGCGGCTGCCGCGCCCGGGCGTGCTTTCCACCGTCACGTCGCCGCCCATGATCCGCGCGAGGCGGCGCACGATCGACAGGCCGAGCCCGGTGCCGCCGAAGCGGCGCGTTGTGGAGCTGTCGGCCTGGGCGAAGGGCTGGAAGAGCCGGGCGATCTGCTCCTCCGTCATGCCGACGCCGCTGTCCTCGACCGCGAGCCTGACGGCGACATCCTCGCCCACCGCCTCCGTCGTGGCCTGGATGCGCACGAAGCCGCGGTCGGTGAACTTGATGGCGTTGCTGACGAGGTTGAACAGGATCTGGCGCACGCGCACGGGATCGCCGGTGACCATGTCGGGCCCGGGTCCCGCCGGATCGGCGAAGAGGTGCAGCTGCTTGTTGCGGGCCTGCACGGCCAGCGTGTCCACCGCGCCCTCCACCAGGCCGCGCAGCGAGAAGGGGAGCGCTTCCAGCTCCATCCGCCCCGCCTCGATCTTCGAGAAGTCGAGGAGGTCGTCGATGATCCGCAGGAGCTGCCCCGCGCTGTCCCGCATCACCGCGATGCAGCGCTGCTGCGCGGGGCCGGGCGGCGTGCGTTCCAGCACCTCTATCATGCCGAGCACGCCGTTCATTGGCGTGCGGATCTCGTGGCTCATCGCGGCGAGGAAGGCGGATTTGGCGCGGTTCGCCGCCTCCGCCGCGTCGCGCGCGGCGGCCAGTGCCTCGGCCTGCCGGCGGCGCTCGGTGATGTCGGCATAGCTGCTGATCGAGCGCCCGTCCGGCAGCGTGACCGAGCGGATCTCGAGCGTGTGGCCCTCCGGCATCTTGCGCTCGAAGACGCCGTTGAGGACGCCGTAGTTCTTCGCACCCCACTGCGCCCGCTCCAGTGCCTCGGGGTCGCCGGCGAAGCGGTCGTTCTCGATCTGCCAGCGCTGCAGCTCGCGGGCATCCTCGCCCGGGCGCGCAAGCTCCTCCGGCAGGCCGAGCAGCTCGACGGCGCGGTGGTTGATGACCTGGATCTCATCCTTGGGCCCGGTCAGCACGATCCCGACGGGGACGTGGTCCATCGCGGCGGCGAGGATGGCGCGCGCCGCCTCCGCCGCGTCGCGCGCCTCGGCCAGCGCCTGCTGGCTGCGCTTCCTTTCCGTCACGTCGGTGTAGGTGCGCACGAAGCCGCCATCCTCCATGCGGCGGGCATGCACCTCGATCACCGTGCCGTCGGCACGCTCGCGCTCGTAGCGGCGCTCCTGCAGCTCCCCGCCCTCCATGGCGCGGCGGGCCTGCTCGGCGGCCTCGGGCGACAGGTCGTAGTCGCCGCGGGCCTTCTGGAAGGCGACGATCTCGGCGAAGGGGCGGCCCATTGCGGGCATGTCGTCGGGGATCTGCAGCAATTCGCGCGCGCGGCGGCTCACCAGCTTCAGCGTGCCGTCGGGCGCGACCAGCACCAGGCCCTGCGCCATGCTCTCGATCGTCGCGCCCAGCACGAGCGAGGCGTCGGCCGCGGCGTCGCGGGCTTCCGCCAGCTCCTCCTCGCGCTGCTTCAGGCCGGTGATGTCGCGGTAGATCACCAGGACGCCGCCATCGGGCGTGGAGATCGAGGAGATCTCCACCCAGTTCCCGTTCATGGCGCGGCGCTGCTCCGCCGGGCCGCCGGGGAAGCGGGCCATGTAGATGCGCTTCTCCACCGCCGCGTCCACCGCGGCGGGATCGGCGGGCGGCGGGCCGAAATCGCCGCGCAGCACGCGGTAGCGCATCGCCTCGATCGCGGAGGTGCCGGGCCGCGCCATCTCCTCCGGCAGGTCGTGGAAGCGCGCCACGGCGCGGTTGGCGAGCTTCACGCGCAGCTGGTCGTCCAGCAGCAGCACGCCGTCGCCCATGTGATCGAGGATGAGCTGCTGCGTCTCCCGCGCGCGCTGCAGCTCCTCCTCGCGCTGCTTCAGCGTGGTGATGTCGCGGTACATCAGGACGCAGCCGCCCGTCGCGATCGGGATGGACTTCACCTCGAGCCACTTGCCCGAGGGCGTCTTGCGCATGTAGCTCACGCCGCCGGGGCGGGAGAGCAGCGCGGCGCGGCCCTGCACGCGCGCCTCGAGCTCGGCCGCATCCTTGGGCGGCGGCCCGAACTCGCCGCGCTGGTCCTGCAGGCGCATGATGTCGAGCACGTTCACGCCGGGATACGCCATCTCCGGCGGGAACTCGCCGATGCGAAGCGTCTCCTTGTTGAAGAAGAGGACGGTGTAGTCCTTGTCCCACATGGTCACGCCGTCGGTCATGTGGTCGAGCACGGTCTGGAGCTGCGCCCGCGCCTCCGACAGCTGCTGTTCCTGCCGCTTGTAGCGCGTGACGTCGCGGTAGGTGAGGATCGCCCCGCCCTGCGGCAGGGGGATGGTGGTGACCTCGACGAAGCCCTCGTCCAGGGTGCGCCGCACATAGGTCGCGCCGGAGGTCAGCAGCCGCTTCCGCTCCGCCACGCGCCGCTCCAGCTCCTCCTCCGTCTCCGGGGGCGGGCCGTAGTCACCGCGGCGTTCCCGCATGCGGATGAGCTCCACGACGTCGGCGCCGTGGTAGAGGGAGCCCTCGGGGAAGTCGCCGATGCGCATCGCGCCGTTGTTGGCGAAGGTGATGCGCAGCCGCTCGTCCCACATCAGGACGCCGTCGGTCATGTGGTCGAGCACGGTCTGCAGCCGCGCCCGCGCCTCCGCCAGGTCGCTTTCCTGGCGCTTGAAGTCGGTGACGTCGGTCGCCGAGAGGACGAAGCCGCTCGGCATCCGGCGCAGCGCGACGCGGAACCAGCGCCCGTCCTCCGTCCGCCAGTCGCGCAGCCGCTCCGCCGCGCCGGGCAGCGGCAGCCAGGAGGCCGGGTCTTCCGGCGCGTCGAGCCAGCCGCCCGGGTTCGAGGTCGCCCCGCGCGCCCCGATGGCGGCCAGCACGCGATCCAGCGTCGCGCCGGGGCCGCGGGCGGCATCGCCGGGAGGGATCAGGGCGTCGAGGCCGGCATTGGCGGAGACCAGGCGGCCATCGGCGGCGAAGAGCGCGAAGGGGCCGGGCAGGCTGGCCAGGGCCTCGGCTTGCAGGGCAGCCGATTCCGCGGTGCTCCCCGCGGGGTCGGAAATAGCGAGCATGCCTGCATCATGCCCCTTTCCCGACGTCGCTGTGTTTCACGGGACTGAAACCTTGTTTCGCGTGTTTCACGAGGGTCGTTTGACGGCCCGGCCGCTCCCTGCGAAAGATGCGCCCCATGGGGGATCGAGGGTCATGACCGGGGGCAATACCTCCCTTCTTGTCGTCGAGGACGACCCGTTCCAGCGGGAGACTGTCTGCGCCTATCTCACGGGGCAGGGGTTCGCGGTGGAAGGGGTGGCGGACGGCCCGGCCTTCCGCGCAGCGGTCGAGGCGGCGATGCCGGACGCCGCGCTGGTGGATATCGGCCTGCCCGGCGAGGACGGGTTCAGCCTGGCGCGCTGGCTGCGCGGCCAGTCGCCGACCGTCGGCATCATCATGCTGACGGCGGCGAACGAGCTGGTTGACCGGGTGGTCGGGCTGGAATCCGGCGCCGACGACTACATCACCAAGCCCTTCGAGCCGCGCGAGCTGCTGGCCCGGCTGCGCGCCGTGATGCGCCGTGTCGGCGTGGACGGGAAGCCCGCGGCACCGGCGCCCGTCGCGAACGAGCCGCTGGCCGCCAACATGGTCCGCTTCGGCGCCGCCCAGCTCAATCCCCGCAGCGGCATCCTGCGCTGCGCCGACGGGTCCGAGGACCAGCTGACCGAAAGCGAGCTCGCGCTGATCAAGCTGTTCCTCGACAACCCGAACAAGGCGCTGCACCGGGACTGGCTGCTGGAGCGGATCTCGGGCGACGAGGAGCCCGAGGCCTTCGACCGCGCCATCGACCTGCGGATCATGCGGCTGCGGCGCAAGGTGGAGCGGTATCCCTCGCGTCCGATGGCGCTGCGGACGGTGCGCGGGGTCGGCTACCTCTTCGATCCCGAGGCGGTCTGAGCGGCCCGATGACCGCAGGGCCGATAGGCCCGGAGGTCTGAATCGGTCCGCGCGGCCGCCGGGCCGCGATGCTGGCCTGTGTCGGCCTCGCTGCCGCCCTGAAGCCAGCCGCCGCGCAGGGACGCGTCGCGCTCCGCGATCTCTACGACGAGACCGGCGAGGCGCCCTCGGCGCTCGCGCGCAGGCTGGACGGGAAGCGGGTCGCGCTGGAAGGGCTGGTCGCGCCGGTGCCGTCCGGCGCGGCGGGCTGGCTCGCGCTCGGTGAGACCGCGCTGGTGCCCTGCCAGCTCTGCGGGGGGGCGCATGACTGGCCGACGGGCGTGGTCTCGGTGCGGGGCGAGCTGCCGCACATCGCTGATCCCTATTCCCGCGTGACGATCGAGGGCGTGCTGGTGCTGGATCCCGCGGCGCGGGAGGGCACGGGGCTGCCCGAGCGCCTGGTGCTGCGCGACGCCGGCCTGGCCAGCGCCTGATCCCATGCGCAGGCTCCTGCTCGCCGTGGCGCTCGCCTGCGCCGCCGGTCTCGCGCAGGCGCAGCCCGCCGAGATGGTGCTGCGCAACGGGCGCATCCACACTGTGGATGCGGCCTTCTCGACCACGGACGCCGTTGCGATCCGCGGCGGGCGCTTCGTCGCGACCGGCGCGGCGGCCGAGGCGATGGCTGGGCCCGGCACGCAGGTCGTGGACCTCGGCGGCCGCACCGCCATCCCCGGGCTGATCGACACCCATGTGCACCAGCACCAATGGGGCATGAACCTGCTCGCGGTCCCCCTGCTGCAGGCGCGCTCCATCGCCGACATGCTGGCCGCGATCGGGGAGCGCGCGCGCCGCACGCCGCCCGGGGAGTGGGTTATCGCCTCCTCGCTCTGGCATGAGAGCCTGCTGGCGGAAGGGCGGCTGCCGACGCGCTGGGAGCTCGACGGCGTCGCGCCGGACAACCCGGTCTTCATCCCGCGCGGCGGGCATGTCGTCACCGTCAACAGCCTCGGCCTGCAGCGTGCCGGCGTCACGCGCGACACGCCCCAGCCCGCCGGCGGCGTGATCGTGAAGCGCGAGGACGGCGAGCCCACCGGCGTGCTGCTGATCGCCGGCGCGACCGTCCTCGCCCGCCGCGTCCTGTCGCCCCCGCCGCCCGCGCCCGAGCAGGGGCGGCTGGTGACGGAGGCGATCCGGGAGCTCAATGCCCTCGGCGTCACCGCGGTGGTGGAGCCCGGCATCACCGACGCCGAGGCCGCGATCTACCGCGAGCTGCGCGATGCCGACCTCATGACGGTGCGGACCTGGCTGCTCTGGCTCGCGGCGAACCGGGAGCAGGTCGCGCGCGGCATCGCGGCGCAGCAGGGCTGGCCGCAGCACCCGATGCTGCGCACGGCGGGGATCAAGTGGCTGCTCGACGGCGGCGTCGAGGGCGGCCGGATGACCGAGCCCTACCGAATCGTGCCGGGCGAGCAGACCAACCCGGAGTACCGCGGCATCCTGCTGCTGCCGGCGGGAGGTGAGGCCGAGATGCTGGACGGGCTGCGCCTGGTGCACCGCGCGGGGCTGCAGATGCAGACCCATGCGGTCGGCGACTACACCATCGACCTCATCACGCGGCTCTACGGCCAGGTGAATGACGAGCTCGGCCCGATCCGCCCGCTGCGCTGGACGGTGATGCACATCTTCCTGCCGACGCCGGATGCCTTGGCGCGGATGGCGACGCTCGGCGTGATGGCGACGGCGCAGAACCATCCCGTGCTGCTCGGCCACAACCAGCGGCGCTGGTGGGGCGACGAGCGCGCGGCCTATTCCATCCCGATCCGGCGCATCATCGACGCCGGGGTGCATGTCGGCGGCGGGACCGACGCGCCCGTGGTGCCCGGCGATCCCTTCCAGTCGATGTGGTGGATGGTCACGCGCGGCACGCTGGCAGGGTATCGCCTGGGCCCGGAATGGGGGATCACGCCGCGCGAGGCGCTGACGCTCTACACCCGGAACAACGCGGTGCTGATGGGGGCGGAGGCGGAGATGGGCTCGGTGGAGCCTGGGAAGCTGGCCGACCTGGTCGTGCTGTCGCAGGACATCCTGGCCGTCGAGCCCGAGAAGATCCGCGAGACGCGGGCGGTGATGACGCTGGTCGGCGGGCGGGTGGTGCACCGCGACGGGATGTGACGGCGGCATCGGTCATCCGCCGCGCGCCCAGGCGATCGCCGCGCGGGCCAGGGCATCGATCGTGTCGCAGACCGGGAAGGGCAAGGCGGGCCCGGCGGCGATGCCGAGGGGGATCTCGGTGCAGCCCAGCACCACCGCACGAGCGCCGCGCCCGGCCAGGCGCCGCGCGGCCTCGGCCAGCGCTTCGTAGGCTTCCGCGACCTCATTCGCCTTCACCCGCGCGATGGCGGGCGTGACGAGGGACGCCATCTCCTGCTCCGTCGGCACCAGGCAGTCGTAGCCGCGCGCGTCGAGGCGTTGCTGATAGAGCCGCATCGCCAGCGTGCCGGCCGTGCCCATGACGCCGATGCGCCCCTGCGGCACGCCGAGCCGCGCGAGTTCCGCCGCCGCGGCGTCCACGATGTGCAGGATGGGCAGCGGCGTCGCCGCCTGCATCGCGTCGAACCATCCATGCGCGGTGTTGCAGGGGATGGCGATCGCGCCGCAGCCCGCCTGTTGCAGGCCGTGGATTCCGCGCAACAGGGCGGGCAGCGGGTCTTCGCCGCCGGCGAGGCGGGCGGCGCTGCGGTCGGGGACCCGCGGGTCGGACCAGAGCACGGCGGGGATGTGGTCCTGGTCGCGCGCGGCCGGCGTCAGCAGCGTGAGCCGCCGCATGAACTCCGCCGAGGCCAGCGGCCCCATGCCCCCCAGCACGCCGAGCATGCGCCCCGCCATCCCCGCTCCTCCGTCACGCGGGCGCAGCCTGCCAGCCCGGGGCGAGGCCGGACAGTCCCGTTCCGGTTGACAGGACCCGCCGCGCCGCGCGTGATCGCCCCGGGCCAGCCGGGGAGGACCGCGTGACCGCCCAGGGAATTTCGCTCGGCGCGACCGTGCTGCTGATCCTGCCGATGGTCTATTTCACCATCTCGTCCCTGACCTTCTTCCTCAAGCGGCTGGACGATCCCGTGGTGGGCTGGATGCTGCGCGGGCTGTTCAGCGTCTATTTCAAGGCGGTGATCGCGGGCTGCGTGCTGGCGGTGATCGCCTTCGCCGCCGCCGGGCGGCCGGCGGTGGCGGCGGGGCTGGCGGCGCTGCTGGCGGCCGATGTCGCGGCGCGGGCCTGGTTCCTGCGGCGGATGGACGAGGAGATCCGGGTGCGCGACGCCGGCGACGCCCTGGCGCCGCGGCGGATGCGGCGCGTGCATCTCGGCGGCATCGCCTGGAACGGGTTGCAGCTGGTCGCGGTGGCGGCGGCGGTGCCGCGGCTGTTCCCCGGAGTGTAGAGCCGCGGGCTCTTTCATGCGCCGCCGGGTATAGACGCAAAGATCGCATCAGGGCCGCCAGGGCAGGGTGCCGGCCGGCAGGCGGCGCGCGGCGAGCGTCGCGGCGGCCATCAGGGCCGCCATCAACAGCAGCGCCAGGCAGGAGACGGCGGCGGCGAGCGGGGATTGCCCGCTCTCCTGCAGGCCGAAGACCAGCACGCCGAGGGTCTGGCTGCCCGGCCCGTAGAGCAGGGAGGAGACCGTGACCTCGTTCACCGCCGTGATGGCCACCAGGATCGCGCCGGCGGCCAGCGCCGGGGCGAGCGGGGGCAGGTGGACCGAGAACAGGCGCCGAAGCGGCCCCGCGCCCATGCCGCGCGCGGCCTCGTCCAGCGTAGGATCGAGCCTGGCGGCGGCGGCGGCGACCGGGCGGAGCGCCAGCGCCTGGAAGCGCGTGAGATAGGCGAGCCCGATCAGCCCGAGCGTGCCATAGAGCGCGCCGCCGCCGGGCAGCGACAGCACCACCAGGATCGCCGCCACGCCGGTGCAGGCGCCTGGCAGCGCATATGGCAGGTCGGTCGCGCCGCTCGCCGCACGCACCAGGCGGGCGCGCATGGCGAGCGCGATCGGCAGCGCGGCCGCGGCCAGCACCAGCGCCGCGCCGGCCGAGAGCATCAGGGAATTGCCAAAGGCGCGGCCGGTATGCGCGCCCGGCGACAGCGCGGCGGCGAAGTGGCGCCAGGTCAGGGTCTCGGCGGAGAGCTCGACGCCCAAGGCGGGGACCAGCGCGGCGGCGGCGAGCGCGGCGAGGGGCACGAGCAGCACGGCGGCGAGGTAAAGCAGCACGAGCAGGAGCGCGGCCGCCCGCGCGGTAGGCGCCAGCGTCAGGGGCGCGAAGGCCATGCGGCCGGCCGCCGGGGCGCGCCGCGCCGCGCGGGCCTGCAGCAGCAGGGCGGGCAGCGCCATCGCGGCGAGCAGCACGGCCAACGCCGCCGCCTGCGCCAGCGACGCCGCGCCGCCCGAGGACAGGCGCTGCCAGATCAGCACCGGGAGCACGGTGAAGCGCGCGGGGATGCCGAGCAGCGCGCCGACGCCGAAATTCCCCAGCGCCGCGACATAGGCGAGCCCCGCCCCGGCCAGCAGGCCGGGCCGCAGCAGCGGCCAGACCGCGCGGCGCAGCGCGGTTTCCGGCGTCGCGCCGAGGCCCCGCGCGGCGAGCACGACCTCGCCGGGCACGCGGCGGAGCAGGGCGGCGATCGCCAGCATCACCAGCGGCGCGGCCTGGGCGGCGAGCAGGACGGTCATGCCGGCCGGACCATAGACGGGGTTGGGCGTGCCGAGGGGCGGGGCGAGATCCAGCGCTAGGAGCAGGGGCGAGGCGGGGCCGGAGGCCTGGATCCAGCCCAGCGCCATGACCTGGGCTGGGATCAGCGCCGGCATGACCGCGAGGAAGAGCAGCACGCGGCGTCCGGGCAGGCCGCGCAGCAGCAGGGCCCAGGCGAGGCCCGCGCCGATGACGGTCGCGAGCGCGGCGGCGGCCAGCGAGACGGCGAGCGAATGAGACGCCGCGCGCCAGACCGCGGGATCGGCGAAGGCGGCAGCGAGCGCCGTGCCGGCCATCGCCTCCGCGAGGAGACGGAGAAGCGGGATCGCGCCGAGCGCGAGCAGCCAGGCGGCGGCGAGGAGGGGGAGGAGGGGAGTGGTCACGCGATGGGAAAGGACGGTGTCCCGGGCAATCCTTCTTACCCCCTCCCCCGCTGTTGCGGGGGAGGGATGGGGAGGGGGCCGCCGCGATCACCCATCCCGCGTCACCCCCCCGTCAGCTGCGCGAAGCGGCGGAGGATCTCCTCCTGCTCGCGCGCGGCGCGGGCGGCATCGAAGGGCATGATCCTGACGGTCCTCGGGTCCGGGAAGCCGGCGGGCGCCGTCGCCTCGGGGTCGGCGGGCAGGAAGCCCTGGCTCGACGCGAGCTGCTGGCCCTCGCGCGAGAGCAGGAAGTTCATGAAGGCGATGGCGGCCGGGACGTTGCGCGCGGTGGACAGGATCGCGGCGGGCTCGGTGATGGCGCTGACGCCGTCCTCGGGGAAGACGAAGCGGACGGGCGAGCCGTTGCGGGATTCCCGGATGGGCAGGTAGTCGATCGCGATGCCGAAGGCGCGCTCCGCCCCGGCGACGGCCTGCATGACGGGGCCGTTGCCGCCGCGCGCCTGAACGCCGTTCTGCACGAGCCGCTCGACATAGGACCAGCCGAAGGCGGGGTTCTGCACCAGCGCCGTGACATGGATCGCCGCGGCGCCGGAGACGGCGGGCGAGGGCATCGCGACCTGGTTGCGCGCGCGGGGCTGCAGCAGGTCGTCCCACCGCCGCGGCGCGAAGGGCGCGCGGAGGTGGTGCATGATCCCCGTGGTGATGAGCTTGGTGCCGAAGTAGGCGCGGCCGGCGTCGAGATGCTCGGGCGGGATGCCGGATGACTGGACCTCGGGGCTCGGTCGCAGCCGGCCCTCGGCCTTCAGCGCCTCGAAGGTCAGGCTGTCGGCCAGCAGCAGGATGTCGGGGCGCGGGGCGCCGGCGGCGATCTCGGCGCGCAGCCGGGTCATGATCTGGCCGGTGCCGCCGCGGATCCATTCGACCTGCACGGCGGGATGGCGGCGGCGGAAGGCCTCCACCGTGCCGGCGGCGTCGGGCTCGAGCTGGGAGGTGTAGAGGACAAGCGGGCCGGAGGGCTCCGCGTTCGTCCCCTGGGCGGCGGCCCGGCGGATCGCCGCCATGGCCAGTGCCGACATGCCGAAGGCGAGGTCGCGGCGCCTCATCATCGCGGTGTCCCCCTTGTACCGTGCTGCCGATCTAGCGGCAGCGAAGCCTTCCGGGCAGGGGGGTAATGTGAAGAGCCGGTTTCATGCGGACCGGGTCGCGGCGCATGCCGGCGCATCCGGCCCGCGGCGCACGCCGCGAAGGCCGCAGCGGAGCACCGACGGGTCGCCCGGAGCGGCCCCGGGCGTCAGGCCGGGAAGATGAAGTTCGCGGTCGCCGAGGCGCGCGCGATCAGCGCGGTGAGCGCGGGGTTCTCGAACCCCCGCTCGGCGGTCAGCACGTCCATCGGGCAGAAATACTCGTGGCTGTGCGGCAGGTGGCCGGCGGCGACGGACTGGTAGTGATGGCGCTTCAGCCCGTACAGCACGCGCATGTCGCGGATCGGCAGGACCAGCGGCTCCGCCGGTTCCGCGCGCAGCATGCCGATGGCGTGCCAGCGCGGGGTCGGGTCGCCGGGCTCGGCGGGGTCGAGCAGCCAGCGCAGCGGGCAGACCACCAGCAGCGAGGAGGTGGAGGGCGCGAAGCGCGCGCGCTTGTCCTGCATGTTGGCGACCGAGCCGCAGGCCTCGATGCAGAGGATGTCGGCCCAGCGCTCATAGGGGTCGGGGGAGAAATGCAGCCAGAGCCCGTCCGGGATGGTCTTGAAGGTCTGGCAGCCCGGCAGCTTGAGGAAGGGCTGGCCCAGCATTTTCTCGTCGCCCGGGCGTGCCCGTAGCCATGTGCCGGACTGACGCGTCGAGCGCACCGCGCCGGGCGGGCTCTGCGGCCATTGACGCAGCCGGCGCCGGACGAGGTCGTCCAGCGGTTTATGCACCGGCCAATTATCTCGCATTGATACTGATCCTTCCTGGAAACACAACCGTAGATAGAGATTTTCCAAAAACGTTAACGACCATCAAGCGTTTTCTAACGCGTAGTGTCAATTTTCACGCGCAGCGGTTGCAATTCGCATACAGGATTCGAGATTCAGGCGCAGATTGGGACTCGATCCCGGAGGCGGGAGACGACTCAAAACCCGCAACGCCGACTCATGGAACGGAGTCGATTCAAATCCTTGGAGCGCGATCTTGAAACCGAGAGACGGCAAAAGGCCCCGTTCGCGCGCGCGAACGGGGCCTTTCCGGGACGGAACGGGGTGTCAGGGGCCGTCTGGCCCCGGCATCAGCCGCGCTTGACGAGGTCCACGTAATCGCGGCGGGGCGCGCCGGTGTAGATCTGGCGCGGGCGTCCGATGCGCTGCGTCGGATCCTCGATCATCTCCTTCCACTGGCTGACCCAGCCGACCGTCCGGGCCACCGCGAAGATCACGGTGAACATCGACGTCGGGATGCCCATCGCCTTCAGGATGATGCCCGAATAGAAATCCACGTTCGGGTAGAGCTTGCGGCTGACGAAGTAGTCGTCGTGCAGCGCGATCCGCTCCAGCTCCATCGCCAGGTCGAGCAGCGGCTCATCCTTGATGCCGAGCTCGCCCAGGACCTCATGGCAGGTCTTCTGCATGATCTTCGCGCGAGGGTCGAAGTTCTTGTACACCCGATGGCCGAAGCCCATGAGCTTCACGCCGGAGTTCTTGTCCTTCACCTTCTCGATGAAGGACGGGATGTTCCTGGCATGGCCGATCTCGCCCAGCATCTTCAGCACGGCCTCGTTCGCGCCGCCATGCGCAGGCCCCCACAGCGCGGCGATGCCGGCGGCGATACAGGCGAAGGGGTTGGCGCCGGTCGAGCCCGCAAGCCGCACGGTCGAGGTCGAGGCGTTCTGCTCGTGGTCGGCATGCAGGACCAGGATGCGGTCCATCGCGCGGGCCAGGACGGGCGAGACCTGGTAGGGCTCGGCCGGCACGGCATTGAGCATGTGCAGGAAGTTGGCGGCGTAGTCGAGGTCGTTGCGCGGATACACGAAAGGCTGGCCGAGCGCATACTTGTAGGCCATGGCCGCGATCGTCGGGACTTTGGCGATCAGGCGGAAGGCCGCGATCTCGCGCTGCTTGGCGTCGTTGATATCGAGATTGTCGTGATAGAAGGCCGCCAGCGCGCCGACCACGCCGCACATCACGGCCATGGGGTGCGCGTCGCGGCGGAAGCCGTCGAAGAAGCGACGGATCTGCTCGTGCACCATGGTGTGGTAGGTGACGCCCTTGCGGAACTCCTTGAGTTGCGCCTCGGTCGGAAGGTCGCCGTTCATCAGGAGGTAGCAGACCTCGACGAAGTCGGACTTCTCGGCGAGCTGGTCGATGGGGTAGCCGCGGTAGAGCAGCACGCCCTCGTCGCCGTCGATGTAGGTGATCTGGCTCTCGCAGCTCGCGGTCTCGCCGTAGCCCGGGTCATAGGTGAAGACGCCGAGGTCGCTGTAGAGCTTGCGGATGTCCACCACATCGGGGCCGACGCTGCCCTTGAGGACCGGCAGCTTCATGCTTCGGTTGGTGCCGTCGAGCGTGAAGGTGACGGAGCCGTTGGGGGTGGTGCTCATCGCTGTGCTTCCTCAAGCGCCAAGGCGCCGATGCTCGCGGCGTCGTTATGGTGCGGTGCAAGATAGGTCGCACCCCGCGGGATTGGCAACGTGGCGGGGCGGCGGCTTCGGAAAAATGAAGGACGGCTGTGAAAGCGTCGCGGCGCCGATCAGTTCCGGCGGCGCCACTCCTCCGGCCTCGTGAAGCCGCCGGCCCATAGGCCGCGCGCGCCGCGCCGGGCCTCGACCTCCAGCGCGGCCATGGCCGTGTCGTCCTCGGCCAGCGCCCATCCCGCGCCGATCATGCCGGCATTGAGATCCACGCCGCCGGCGCTGCATTGGCCGAGGCCCCGCCCGAAGCGGTCGCGGCCGGCGACGATGCAGACAACGCTGCGGCCGTTGACCAGGCGGGACAACGCCTCGGCCGCGGCGGCGCCGCAATCGAACCATCGCCCCGCGGCGTCGGAGCAGCCCTGGCCGCGTTCCGGCGCGTCCACCCTGGCCAGGCGGACGGTGCGGTCGCCGAGACGGATGGTGTCGCCGTCCACAATGCGCACCTCGGCAGCGAGCGCGGACCAGTCCTGTTCCCGCGGGGCGGAACCGAACAGGTCGGGCGGCAGGCCGATGCCGCTGACGAGGATGACGAGGGCCGTCGCGGCCAGCACGAGCAGGGAAGTCCGCCAGCGGCGCTGCGACGGGGCAGGTCGGAAGATACGGCGAGGAGGCTGCAAGGTAAGGGACCGGCAAAGCCCTGGATGAGGGCCGACGATTACCCCACGAAGGCGCGAGCGCGCAACCCCTTCTTCAACTTATGCTTTAGGTGAAAGAACACCTCTTCAACCTTGATTCCAGAAGATTCCCTCGGCAATCAGCTCTTCCCAGGCCGAGGCGGCCTTGCGGCGCGCCCGGCGCGCGCGAGCAAGCGACCAGCCCTCAGCCAGGCCGCCGGCCCAGGCCAGGGCGGGCTGCCCGTCGGCCAGCGTCGCCATCAGCGCGCGCGCCACCACCGCATCGTTCGCCAGGCCGAAGGCGTCCTGCACCGCGCCCAGCCGCTTCAGGAACCGCTTGGTCCGCCGGCGCGGCCAGAGCGGCGCGAAAAGCTCGGCGGCGTAGCGGAGGCGCTTGGCCTCGATGCGGAGCTGGTGGAACTCCTCGTCGGGCAGGCCGGCGATCGCCACGCCATGGCCGGTGACCCGTTTCCAGCGCTTGTCGAGCACGCCGGCGGCGAAGTCGGGCAGCGGCGCGGCACGCAGGGCGGCGGCGTCCTCCTCGCCGTCGCGCCAGGGCCGGGCCTCGCCCAGCGCGGCCGCCTGCCAGGCGACCCGGCGGAGCAGCGGGCCGTCCAGCACCGGGCGCAGCGCGGCATAGGCGGACTCGCGCCGGCGGCGGGCGGCGCGCAGCAGGGCCAGCAGCCGGGGTTCCTCCGGCAGCGCGGCGGCGGTCTCGGCGCCGAGGCCGCCGAGGAAGACATCCCAGTCCCGCGCCGGCCCCAGCGCATCGGCGACCCCCTTCGCGGCGGCGTCCAGCGCGCGCAGCGCGTCGCCGTCGCAGGCCGGGCGGAAGACGCGCAGAACGGATCGCAGCCGGCGGATCGCGACGCGCATCTGGTGCACGCCCTCGGTACGCGCCCCGGCATGGGCGATGGGGGCCTGCCAGAGCATCACCTCCGTCAGGTGCCCGATCGCCAGCAGCAGCGCCTGCTCCACGTCGAGACCGGGATCGAGATGCGGCGGGCCCTGCCGGCGAGGGACAGCGGCCTCGTCGCGCGCCAGGGCGCGCGCCTCCTCGGGCAGCGCCATCCGGGGCGGCAGCAGCGGCGCGGTCTCCGCCAGCGCCTCGATCGTCGCCAGCACGGCCCCGGGCGGGCCGCGCAGGGTCAGCCGGGCGGCCGGCGATTCCCGCGTAACGGCGCGGAGCTTGCCGCGCAGCAGCGTGGCCTCCACGCCGTCGCCGAGCGCCAGGCGGGTCAGGCTGCCCGCGAAGCCCGCCAGCGGCAGCAGCGGCGCCTCGCCGGCGGCTTCCGGCACGTCATGGGCGCCGAGGGTGGCAAGGCATGCGGCGGGCGTGCCCGGGCACCAGGGCCGGCCGGGCTCGGGGTGGGTGCGCAGCAGGCGGCGCGGGCCGCGACGCGGCTGTTCGAGCGCGAGGCCCCGGGCGGCGAGCGCGCCGTCCGCGGTATCGAGCCAGGTCAGGCCGACCGCGGCGCCGCGGCGCGACCGGCCTTCCCGGCGGTCGGCGAAGGGCGCGCTCCGCAGCAGCGCGTCGGCGGCGGCGGGGGGCAGGGCGGCCTCGAGCTCCAGCAACCCAGCCGTGCCAGGCGCCGGGTGGGGGTCGTCGCTCAGGCCGTCGCCTCCGCCGCATCGGCCTCGCCGGCGGGCAGGTCGGCGGGGACCAGGAAGCGCAGCAGGCGGCCGCCGCCGGGCTCCAGCGCGCGCCAGGGCAGCGCGACGCTGAACTCCGTCAGGGCGGCGGTGGGATAGGAATGGGCGAGGCGCCCGGCGACCGGGCCGCCGCCCGCCATGGCGGCGGGGCCGGCCAGCGCCAGCGCCAGTTCGTGCAGGCCGGGGTTGTGGCCGATCAGCAGCACGCTGCGAGCGGTCTCCCTGATGTCGCGCAGCACGTCGAGCAGGGAGGGCCAGGGGGCCAGGTAGAGCGCGTCCATCGGCTCGATCAGCGGGGAACCCTCGATCGGCAGCAGCGCCTCGAGCGTCTGCAGGGTGCGACGGGCGGAGGAGACGAGGACGACATCGGGAGCGAGACCGAGCTCGCGCATGGCGTCGGCCATCGCCGCGGCGTTGCGCCGCCCCCGCGCGTTCAGCGGCCTGGCGTGGTCGGCGAGGCGCGGGTCGTCCCAGGAGGATTTCGCATGCCGCAGCAGCAGCAACTGGCGCATGCGGCATCCTAAGCACGCCGGGCGCCTGCTGTCTGCCTCGCCCATCTTCCCGGTTTTGCAAGCCGGGCCATCTGCGTGCTCGGCCGCAGAGGATTGGAGATGGCGCGGATCGTGGTGATCGGGGCGACGGGCGGGATCGGCGGCGCGCTCGCGCGGCGCCTGGCCGCACGCGGCGAGGAGCCCTTCCTCGTGGCGCGCGACGCCGGCCGGCTGGCGGCGCTGGCGGAGGAGCTTCGCGCGCCGTGGCGGGCGGCTGACGTGCTGGATACGGCGGCGCTGAAGGCGGCGGTGGCGGAGGCCGGGCCGGTGCTGGCGGGGCTCGCCTTCTGCGTGGGATCCATCCTGCTGAAGCCGGCGCCGCGGCTGAGCGAGGCGGAGTTCCTCGACGCCTACCGACTGAACGCGCTGGCGCCGGCGATGGCGGTGCAGGCGGCGCTGCAGGCGCTGGCGGCGGGGAAGGGAAGCATCGTGCTGTTCTCCTCCGTGGCGGCGCGGAAGGGATTTCCGAACCACGCCGCGATCGGCGCGGCCAAGGCGGCGGTGGAAGGGCTCGCGCTGTCTCTCGCCGCGGAACTCGCGCCTTCCATCCGTGTCAACGCGATCGCGCCGAGCCTGACGCGGACGCGCATCGCCGAGCCCTTGACGCGCAGCCCGCAGATGGCCGAGGCCATCGCGCGGCAGCATCCGCTGGCCCGGTTGGGCGAGGCGGACGACGCGGCGGCGCTGGCGGACTTCCTGCTCTCCCCGGCGTCGGGTTGGATCACCGGCCAGGTGATCGGCGTGGATGGCGGGCGCGGGACGCTCGCCGGGAAGGGATGAGATGATCGGACGTCGGCTGGTCCTTGGTACGGCGCTGCTGCCTTTCGCCGGACGCGGCGCGATGGCGGCGCCCGCCGACATCAATTTCCGCATCATGCGGGGCGGCTCGCAGGTCGGCACGCATGGCGTGCGATTCCGCGACGAGGGCGACCTGCTGCGCGCGCGGACGGAGATGCGCATCCGCGTGACACTGGCCGGCTTCACGGTGTTCCGCTTCACGCAGGACACCGAGGAAGCCTGGCGGGGCGAGCGCCTGGTCGCGCTGGAAAGCCGGGCGGACCGCAACGGCACGCCGGGGTTCTGCTCGGCGGTCGGCGAGTTGAACGGGCTGCGGCTGCGCGGCACGGCGGGTGAGGCGTTGCTGCCGCCGAACGCCGCGCCGCTGACCTGGTGGCGCGCGGCGACGCTGCTGAGCGCGAACGTGCCGCTCTTCGACGTGCGGGAAGGCCGCGCGGTCCAGCCGCGGCTGGAGCGGATGCCGCAGGCCGGAGGCCAGCGCATCAGGGTGATCGGCGGCGAGGGCGCGGAGGTTGCCTATGACGCGCGCGGCAACTGGACCTTCTTCGCGACGACGGGCGAGGACGGGTCGAGCGTAACCTACGAGCGGAGCTGAGGTGCAGAGACCGGCAAGTCGTTCCGGCCCTCTCCCCCCTGTGGGAGGAGAGGGCATGTACGGCGCGGGATAGGTTGCTCGCGTGACGACACTTCGGGTCGTCCTGGGCGACCAGTGCAGCGACACCTTGTCCTCCCTCAGCGACATCGCCCCTGGCGACGTCGTGCTGATGGCGGAGGTGCGCGCGGAATGCACCTATGTCCGGCATCACCAGCAGAAGATCGTGCTGGTGCTCTCGGCGATGCGCCACTTCGCGGAAAGGCTGCGCGCGCGCGGAGTGACGGTCGCCTATTCGCGGCTCGACGATCCCGCCAACACGCAGACGCTCGCGGGCGAGGTCGCGCGCGTCGCGAAGCAGGTGAAGGCGACGCGCATCGTGGCCACGCATCCCGGCGAATGGCGCGTGCTGCAGGACATCAAGGCGTGGCAGGACGCGACCGGCCTGCCCGTCGAGATCCGCGACGACACGCGCTTCCTCTGCACGCTCGACCGCTTCCGCGCCTGGGCCGGCACGCGCAGGCAGCTCCGCATGGAGTTCTTCTACCGCGAGATGCGGCGCGAGACCGGCATCCTGATGGAAGCCCCGGACGAGCCCACGGGCGGACAGTGGAACTTCGACCACGACAACCGCCAGGCGCTGCCGCGCGACATCCGCCCGCCCGCGCCGCGGCGCTTTCCGCCCGACGCGATCACGAAGGACGTCATGGCCCTGGTCGCGCGCGAATTCGCCGGCCATTTCGGCACGCTCGACGGCTTCGCCTGGCCGGTGACGCCGGAGCAGGCGCAGGACGCGCTGGAGGACTTCATCGAGCATCGCCTACCCGATTTCGGCCGCTTCCAGGATGCGATGGCGGAAGGCGAGGCGACGCTGTTCCACGCCCTGATCGCCGCGGCGCTGAATGTCGGCATCCTCGACCCCCGCGCGGCCTGCGACGCGGCGGAGGCCGCGTATCGCCGCGGCGACGCGCCGCTCAATGCTGCGGAGGGCTTCATCCGCCAGATCCTGGGCTGGCGGGAATACGTGCGCGGGCTCTACTGGCTGCGCATGCCCGCCTATCGCGACACCAATGCGCTGGAGGCGACGCGTCCGCTGCCCTGGTTCTACTGGTCCGGCGAGACGGAGATGGCGTGCCTGCGCGCCGCGATCGCGCAGACGCGGGATCTCGCCTATGCGCATCACATCCAGCGGCTGATGGTGACGGGGAACTTCGCGCTGCTGGCCGGCCTCGATCCGCGCGCGGTGAACGAGTGGTACCTCGTCGTCTATGCCGACGCCTATGAATGGGTGGAACTGCCGAACACGCATGGCATGGCGCTCTTCGCCGATGGCGGGGTGATGGCGTCCAAGCCCTATGCCGCGAGCGGCGCCTACATCAACCGCATGTCGGACCATTGCCGAGGCTGTGCCTTCGAGGTGAGGCAATCCACGGGCGCGCGTGCCTGTCCGTTCAACTATCTCTACTGGGATTTCATCGCGCGCCACGCGGAGCGGCTGTCGCGCAACCCGCGCATGGCGATGCCGCTGCGCACGCTGTCGAGGATGGATCCGAAGAAGCTGCACGCGATGCGGGCGGCGGCGAAGGCCTTCCTCGACGGGCTCGATCGCGGCGAGGCGCCGGCGGGCCAGGCGCGGCTGGTCTGAGGGCGCATCCCGCGTCGGCGCGATGCGTTGGCGGGGCATGGCTCGTCTCGCCTTCCTTCCGTTGCTGCTGCTGCCCGCGCTCATGGGCTGTTCGACCATCGGCGAGATCGACGCGGCGATGCGGCGGGTCGATGTGCTGGACCGCGTCTTCGGCGCGCCCCCGCCCCCGCCCCCGCCCGCGCCCGCACCGCCGCCCGATCCCGGCCCGCCCAAGGCCGCGGAGGCCGAGCCGCTCACCGAGCCGATGAACGTGCCGACCGTGGATGTCGAGCCGGCGCCGGCAGTGGTGGCGCCGGCACCTGCGGTGGCGGCGCAGGCGCCGGCCGCCGCCGATCCCGCGCGGCGGCGGGCGGCGCTGATCCGGGACTATCCATGGCTCACGCGGTTCTGGGCGGAGCTGAACGCGGAGCAGCAGGGCCGCGTGCGGCGCGCGCTGGCGCGACGCGGCGTGTCGTCGGACCCGGCGGGGCTATGGGATCCGCTGGGGCTGAACGAGAGGGTGCGGCTGGTGTTCGGCGAGGGATAGGGAGGATCAGGCCCAGCTCGGCAGGTCCACCCAGGCGAGATGGCCACCCTTGCCGGCGCCGCAGTCCAGGAACACGCAGCGGCCGCCCAGAAGCCCCTCCGCGACATAGGGGCGGCCGTCGGTGGAGCGGCGGTCATGCCCGCAGACCACCAGCATGTCGCGCGGGATGCGGTCCACCCAGTCATGCACGCGGTCGGGAAAGCCGTCGCTGCGCATGCGCCCCGTGACCTGGCCGTAGATCGCCCGCGTGACCAGGCCCGTCGCCTTGCCAGCGCCGGCGTCCGGCGGCGGCGAGGCATGCAGCATGCCGGGATGGAAGCCGCCATGGACGAAGACGCGCCCGCCGTCGCGGATCCAGGCCGGGGCGCGGGCGATCTCCTCGATCGCGCGGGCCTTCAGCGCCGGCCCGTCCGGCGCCTCCTCGAGCTGCTCGAGCGTGCGGCCGAGGCCCTCGGGCTGGATGCGGAGCTGCATCCCGGTCAGCGCGCGGCGCAGCTTGTGGTCGTGGTTGCCGAGCAGGAAGAGGCCCCGCCCCTCGTCGATCAGCGTGAACATCCGCCGCAGCACCTCGGGGCTGTCCGGCCCGTGGTCCGTGAGGTCGCCGAGCTGGAGGATGAACATGTCCTCGGCCAGCGCGCCCTCGATCGCCGCGATGAACTGCTCGGCCTCGCCATGGACATCGGCGACGACGCGGAGCCCCGCGAAGCCACGCCAGAGGTTGGACGGATGCTCGCTCACGCCGCCGCTGGCCGTTTCAGCGCGGCGAAGGCCGCCAGGGCGCGGGCGCGGCCCTCGGCCGGACCGACCACGGGGCGCGGATAGTCGCGGCCGAGCGTGACGCCGCTCGCCGCCAGCACATCGGGCGGCGCCTCCCAGGGCTTGTGGAGGAAGGCCTTGGGGAGCTTTGCGAGCTCCGGCACCCAGCGCCGGACATAGGCGCCGTCGGGATCGAACTTCTCGCCCTGCAGCACGGGGTTGAAGACGCGGAAATAGGGCGCGGCGTCGGTCCCGCAGCCCGCCACCCACTGCCAGGACGCGCTGTTGGAGGCGAGGTCGGCATCCACCAGCGTGTCGTGGAACCAGGCCGCGCCGTCGCGCCAGGGCTGCAGCAGGTGCTTCACAAGCAGGCTGCCCGCGACCATGCGCACGCGGTTGTGCATCCAGCCCGTCCGCCAGAGCTGGCGCATGCCGGCATCCACGATCGGATAGCCCGTCTCGCCGCGCTGCCAGGCCCGCAGCAGCGCGGGGTCGGGCGACCAGGGAAAGGCATCGAACTCCGGTCGCAGGTTGCGGTCCGGCATCTCCGGCCGGTGCCAGAGCAGGTGATAGGAGAATTCGCGCCAGAGGATCTCCTTCAGCCAGGTCTCCATGCCGGCCCCCTTCGCCGCCGCGCGGGCGGCGTGCCAGACCTGGCGGGGCGAGACCTCGCCGAAGCGCAGATGCGGCGAGAGGCCGGAGGATCCCTCGATCCCCGGTATGTTGCGGGCATCGGCATAGGCGCCGAGCGGGCCGGCCACGAAGCGGGCCAGGCGGGCGGCGGCCCCGGCCTCGCCGGGCTGCCAGCTCGCGCCGAACCCGGCGGCCCAGTCGGGTTCGCCGCGGACGGGATAAAGGCCGAAGCTGTCCAGCGTCTCGCCCCCGGCCGGCGGCGCCACCGCGGGGATGGCGGCCGGCGCGGGCAGGGGATCGCCGGGCTCGCCAGCGGCGAGCATCGCTTTGGCAAACGGGGTGTAGACGGCATAGGGCTTGCCGCTGCCGGAGCCGAAGCCGTGCGGCTCCCGCAGGACGACGGTGGTGTACAGGTGGAGCGCGCGGCCGGACGCCGTCAGCGCCTCGTGCACGCGGCGGGACTGCTCGCGCGCCCAGGGCTCCATGGCGCGGCCGGCATGGACGTCCTTCGCGCCGACGGCGGCGGCGAGCGCGGGGATGATCGTCTCGGCGCGGCCCCGGGCGAGCAGCAGCGTCGCGCCCCGGGCGGCAAGGTCGGCGGAGAGGCTGGCCAGGCTCCCCTTCAGCCACCAGCGCGAGGCGCCGCCAAGGCGATGCGCGCCGGCGGCCTCGTCGTCGAGCACGAAGGCCGGCAGGACGGCGCCGGCGGCGATGGCGGCGGTCAGCGCGGGGTGGTCGGCCAGGCGGAGGTCGTGACGGAACCAGATCAGAGCGGGGGCGGTCATTCCCCCTATGTAGGAAGCCCGGGGCGATAGGCGAGCCGAGCCAGCGTGGTCAGCGGGCGCGGCCCTCATCGCCGAAGGCCGTGAGTTGCGGGCGGGCCGGTTCCTCGGCCACGACCGCGCCGCGGCCGCGCAGCGGGCCCGTGGGGAAGCTGTAGAGCCGCTCGGTCCCCAGCAGGAAGGCGCGGCCGCCGCGGGGAAACAGCGCGGCGATGGCGGGATCGGCGACGTCGAGCCCGCCGGTATAGGCACCGAAGGCCGGCAGCAGCAGCTTGCGCCCGTCCGACAGGAAGCAGGGCCGCGTGACGCCGACGCCGCGGGTCGGCGCCGTGGCCTTGGGATGGAAATGCCCGGAGAGTTCCGCGACTGCGCCGGGTCTGCCGATGTGGCGGAAGGTGAAGGGCGCCAGGCGGATCTCCTCGACCGCCGCGCCGGGCAGGCCGGCGGGCGGCACGGGGTCGTGGTTCCCGAGGACCCAGGTCACCTCGACCCCCGCCAGCAGCGTGAGCAGCGCGGCGTGATCCGGCGCGGCCAGGCGCGAACAGCCCGCGGCGTCGTGGAAGCTGTCGCCGAGCAGCACCAGGCGCGCGGGGTTCCAGCGGCGCAGCGCCCGGGACAGCCGCTCCAGCGTCTCCTTCGTGTCGTAGGGCGGGACCATGCGGCCGCGCGACGCGAGCGCGCTGCCCTTCTCGAGGTGCAGGTCCGCGACCGCGACCAGCTTCTGCGCGGGCCAGGCGACGACGCCGCAGGGGTCGAGCATCAGCCGCTCGCCGCCGATATGCAGGGGCGCCGGCGCGGTCACGACGCGTCGGCCCGGCGGTTCAGCCGCATGCCGAAGCGCGGCCGGTGCGGCGCCTGGCGCGGGCGCCGCGGGCGGTCGCGGTCGCCGCGGGCGGGGATGGCGTCGGTGAACTCCGCCAGCAGCTCCCCGAAGCGCTCGGCGCCGTCGGTGGCCTCGTCCACCATCGCGGCGGCCTCGGCGAGCAGCGCGTTCTCGGCGCCGCCGGCGACCCATTCCCGGCCCTTCTCGATCAGCGATGGCACGGCGAGCGGCGAGACGCGGTCGAGCGCGCGATGGACGATCCCGCCGCGCTGCGCGCGGTCCAGCATCAGCCCGATGCGCGCGACGTCGGTCAGGCCGGCCGCGGCTTCCTGCCGCGTGGCGCGCAGCAGGATGTGGTCGGGTTCGTGCTTGCGCAGCACGTCGTAGATCAGGTCGGCGGACATGGTCATGCTGCGGCGGGACTTTTCCTGGTCCGGGTGGTTCTTCTCGATGAGACCCGCGACGATCGCGATGTTGCGGAAGCTGCGGCGGAGCATCGAGCTTTCCGCCATCCATTCCTCGAGCTCCTCGCCCAGGATGTCCTGCTCGAAGAGCCGCTCGACGCCGGTGGGCTCGAAGGCCGACCAGCAGGCCAGGACGTAGTCGGTGGCGAGATAGCCGAGCGGCGCCATGCCGAGGCGCTCCATGCGCTTGGTGACGAGCATCCCGAGCGTCTGGTGCGCGAGCTTGCCTTCGAAGCCATAGGCCACGAGGAACCACTTCTCGCCGCGCGGGAAGGTCTCGACCAGCAGCCCGTCGCCGGGCGGCAGGGCGGAGGCGTGGCGCTGCAGGCGCAGCCATTCCTGCACCGGCGGCGGCAGGTGCTTCCACGCCCCGGGGTCGGCAATCACGGCGCGCACGCGGGCGGCGAGCGAGGTCGAGAGCGGCATGCGGCTGCCGCCATAGACCGGCACGCGCGGCACCTGGCCCGAGGCGCGGGTGGCCAGCGCAATCAGGCCGTCGAGCCCTTCGAAGCGCAGCAGCTGTCCCGCGAAGATGAAGGCGTCTCCGGGGACGAGGGAGGCGACGAACCATTCCTCGACCTCGCCCAGCACCGGCCCGCCGCGCAGCCTGACCTTCAGCATCGGCAGGTCCACGATGGTGCCGAGGTTCATCCGGAGCTGCCGCGCGACGGCGTTGGAGCGGACATGCACGCGCCCCTCGGCGTCGCGGAACAGGCGGCGGAAGCGGTCATAGGTGCGAAGGGCGTAGCCGCCGTCTTCCACGAAGCGAAGCGCGTCGTCGAAGTCGCGCCGCGTCAGCGTGGCGTAGGGCTGGGCCTTCGTGACCTCCTCAAACAGCTCGTCCGGGAAGAACGGCCCAGCGACGGCGCAGGCCAGGATGTGCTGGCAGAGCACGTCGAGCCCGCCGGGCCGCGGCGGGTCGCCATCCAGCTCATGCGCCGCGATCGCCTGGCGGGCGGCGAGACATTCCACGACCTCGAACCGGTTGGCGGGAACGAGCACGGCGCGGGACGGCTCGTCCATGCGGTGGTTGGCGCGGCCGATGCGCTGCAGCAGCCGCGCGATGCCCTTGGGCGCGCCGACCTGCACGACCTGGTCCACCGCCCCCCAGTCGATGCCGAGATCGAGCGAGGCCGTCGCGACCACAGCGCGCAGCCTGCCCGCGGCCATCGCGGCCTCCACCTTGCGGCGCTGCTCGACGGTCAGGCTGCCGTGGTGCAGGCCGATGGGGAGGTTGTCGTCGTTCAGCTTCCACAGCGCCTGGAAGCAGAGCTCGGCCTGGGCGCGGGTGTTGACGAAGACGATGGTCACGCCGGCCTCGCGGATGCGCCGATAGACCTCCGGCATCGAGGCGAGCCCCATCTCGCCTCCCCAGGGCAGGCGGCCGTCGGGGAGCTGGAGGTCGATCACGGGCTCGGCGCCGCCGGCCCCGAGCACGAGCCGCACGTCGCCGGGCCGCGCGGTCGGCGAGAGATACGCGCGGAGGTCGTCGGGATGCGCGACGGTGGCCGACAATCCCACGCGCCGCGCCGCGGGCGCGAGCCTCGACAGCCGCGCCATGCCGAGCGCCAATTGGTCGCCCCGCTTGGTGCCGGCGATCGCGTGGATCTCGTCCACGACGATCGCCGACAGGCCGCCGAACATCGCTGGCGCTTCGTCCAGCGTCAGCAGCAGGGCGAGCGATTCCGGCGTGGTCAGCAGTAGTTGCGGCGGCGCCGCCTTCTGCCGGGCTCGGCGGTTGGCGGGCGTGTCGCCGGTGCGGGTCTCGATGCGGATGGGCAGCCCCATCTCCTCGACCGGCGCTGTCAGGTTGCGCGCGATGTCCACCGCCAGCGCCTTCAGCGGCGAGACGTAGATCGTGTGCAGCCCCTCCCGCGGTGCCCAGTGCAGGTCCACTAGGCTCGGCAGGAAGCCCGCCAGCGTCTTGCCGCCGCCGGTCGGCGCCACCAGCAGCGCGCTGTCGCCCGCGCCGGCGGCGTCGAGCAGGGCGAGCTGGTGCGGCCGCGGCGCCCAGCCGCGCCCGGCGAACCATTCCGCGAAGAGTTCCGGCAATGTTCCCACCGGGGCGGAAGATAAAGCCTGCCGGCCCCGGCGCAATGGCGCCCGCGCTACTTCACGGCCCGCTCGAGCAGTTCCCGCGCGATGCCGGCGCCGCTGTCCCGCACCGCCGCCGCGTCCCGCCGGGCGGCGAGCACGGCGTCCACCATCGCCAGGCCGGCGTCGCTGAACTTGCGATAGAACAGCCAGCCGCTCTGCGTGACCCTGGGCAGCTCGGCGGGGTCTGTGAAGACAAAGGGCAGGGGCTGGCGCGACCAGTCCGCGCCCATGATGCCGTCGGGCCCCCTGAAGCCGGGCTGCAGGTGCATCTGCGCGGTCTGGAAGAAATGCTCGTCGGGCATGAGGGAGTAGCGGAAGACCTCGACGTAGTCGGGATGGGCGTCGAGGAAGCCGAGGATCGCGCCGAGATCGGCGTCCGACAGCGCCATCCACTGGCTTCCCTTGTAGAAGGGATAGGGGAAGGCCTGCTTCAGCGGGCGGGTGCGGATGGCGCGGATCGCCTCCTCCACGTCCTGATCCTCCAGCGTCCGGTCCAGGAAGGTCTGGTGGCCGCGCAGCAGGCCGATGGTCGTGTGCGGGATGTAGACGTCGCGCAGGCGGCGGAAGAAGCGGTGCCCGGGCTGCAGGAGGCTGCGCTGCATCACCGTCGGCGTCGCGCCGAGCGCGGCGAGCAGCACCTCGTTCGCGACCAGCGGCAGCGAGTCGCCCGAGATCAGCGCGAAGGAACGGAAGAGCCCGGCCGCGCGCGCGGCGCGGAACAGGCGCAGCGCCACCTCCACCTGGGTGAAGGACGCCCAGTGGTTCGCCTGGCGGTCGGTGAGGAAGGTGACGTGGTCCTGGCCCGGGCCGCGGAAGGGCTGCTCGTCCACGCGCGCGTCGAGATGCACGAAGAGCCGGATGGCGGGATGGCGCAGCGCCTCCGCGAGGCGGCGGAACACGCCCGGATTGGCGTGGGCGATGACGAGCACGGCCAGCGCCGGCGCGCCGCCCGGCCAACGCGTTGCGTCGCGCGGATCAGCCCGCGGCAATGCCGAAACGGTCCAGCAGCGCATAATCCTCCGCATAGAAGGCGCGCAGGCGGTCGACCGTGGCGGGGCAGGGGGCGACCTCGCCCGCGACGCGGCTGATCTGCTTGTGCGGCATCCGGACGTCCTGGCCGGCCCGCTCGGCCAGCAGGACGGCGATGCGGTGCAGCCCGTCCATTCCGACGACGAGCGACAGGCGTCCCACCGCCTTCCCGACATAGGCCATCTGCGACAGGAAATGGTGCTTCACCACGGGCACGGCGTCCATGTAGTCCGCCAGCCTCTCGGCGAAGCTGTCGATGTCGGGCACCGTCACGAGGCCCTTGGCTTCCACGGCCGCCGCGATGCGCGGGTCGCGCGCGACCGCGCGTTCGATGTCCCGGATCTGCTGGATGCGGTTGCGGTAGCCGCTGACGAAGCGCTTCACGGGGTCGCGCAGCACCGCGACCACGTCGTAGTCGAAGATGCCGTCCGGGATCACGCCGCCGTCGGGCATGGAGGGATAGACGGCGTGCACATGCACGGGCTTGCCCTCGCGGTTGCGGAGCGAGGACACGCTGCGGCCGCTCTCGACCTCGAAGAGCATGCTCTTGATGCTGGTGCAGGCATTCTTCGGGACCGGCAGGTAGACGACGCGGAGGCGGTGGCTGATGGCGGCCATGGGTCACCCGGTTCTCGGCCGCGGCGCAGCCGCGCCGCGCGGCGGCGCGCAGCGACGTGGCATGCTCGGCCCTTCAAGCAACGGTCGGCGCGGCGGCATCACGCATGCGCGGGGGCGGCCCGCGCCTTCGCCGGCGGCACCGGCCAGCCCTCGGCCCGCGCGGCCTCGAGATCGCGCCGCCCGGCGAGCACGGCCTCGGCCAGGGCGGGGCCCGAATCGGAGAATTTCCGGAAGAACAGCGCGCGGGTGCTCAAGATCGTGTCGAGCTCGGCAGGGTCGGTGAGTGTCTTCGGGCTCGGGCCGGTCGGCCAGTCCCAGCCCATGAAGCCGGGCCGGGGCGGCACCTTCGGCGCCACGAGCTTGAGCGCGGTCTGGAAGAAGAGCGCGTCGGGGATCAGCGAATAGCGGAAGATGTCCACGAAGGCCGGGTCGCGGTCCATCAGGTCCTCGATCTCGGTGACGTGTCGGTCGGACAGCGCGATCCATTGCCGTCCCCGCCAGACCGTGAAGGTGAACTCGCGCTTGGCCTTCGCCGTGCGCATCGCGGCGAGGTAGTCGTCGAATTCCTCCGGCAGGATGCAGCGGTCGAGGAAGTGCACGCCGTCGCGCACGCGGCCGTAGTTGGTGCGCGGCAGGAAGATGCCGCTGACGCGCTTGTGGTAGGGCGTGTCCGGCCCGATCCGCTGCAGCATCGTCATGGTGGGCGTCGCCGCCAAGGTCCGGACCAGCGCGTCCGTGGTGACGAGGGGCAGCGTGTCGCCGGAGATCAGCGCATGGGACGCGAAGCGCCCGATCGAGCGGGCGGTGCGCATCAGGCGCAGCGCGACCTCGATCTGCGACCAGTCCGCCCAGAAATTGGCGATGCGGTCCGTGACGAAGACCACGTCGGACGTCGCGTCGGTCTGGAACGCCCGCTGGTCCACGCGCACATCCACATGGGCAACGACCTGGATGCGGGGATGACTCAGGGCGCGGACCAGATTCGCGAAGCTGGCGGGGTTGGCGTGCGCTATGACCAGGACTGCGATCCTGGGCTCCGCAGTATCGTCCGAGGTCATCTTACGGGAGGCCCGTCGAGCTGGTCGCAACCACTTGCGGTTTCTTTAGGCGGCTTCGCCGCGTTGTGCAAACCCGCGCCGGCACGACATGAAACCATGGCGAGGCCGTAAGGCCGGCGGCCAGGCGCGGTGGCGGCAGGAGGTGTGCCATCCGATCTCCCGACAGCTGGATGCAGGCGACCCCGAAGGGGCTGTACTGCGTCCCGGGTGACTTCTTCGTTGATCCGCCGCGGCCTGTCGGGCGCGCGGTGATCACGCACGGCCATTCCGACCACGCCCGGCCCGACCACGACGCCGTGCTGGCCACGCCGGAGACGCTGACGATCATGCGCGCCCGGATGGGGGTGGAGCGCGCGGGCCGCGTCCAGCAGGCGCTGCGGCCGGGCGAGAGCCTGACGGTGAACGGGGTCGGCATCCGGCTGGTCCCGGCGGGGCATGTGCTGGGCTCGGCTCAGGTGGTGCTGGACTGGCAGGGCAGCCGGGTCGTGGTCTCCGGCGACTACAAGCGGCGGGCGGACCCGACCTGCGCGGCCTTCGAGCCCGTGCCCTGCGACGCCTTCGTCACCGAGGCAACCTTCGGCCTGCCGGTCTTCCACCACCCGCCGGCGGAGCGCGAGGTCGCCCGCCTTCTGGAGAGCGTGCGGCTGTTCCCGGAGCGCGCGCACCTCGTCGGCGTCTATGCGCTGGGCAAGTGCCAGCGGCTGATCGCGCTGCTGCGCCAGGCCGGCTGGGACCGGCCGGTCTGGCTGCATGGCGGGCTGACGACCCTGTGCGGCCTTTATGAGGAGCTCGGCGTCCCGCTCGGCGAACTGCGGCCGGTGCCGGCGGTGGTGAAGCGCGGTGCGCCGCAGCTGGCGGGGGAGATCGTGCTGGCGCCCTCGGGCGCCGAGGCCACGCCCTGGGTGCGGCGGCTCGCCGAGCCCGTGGTCTGCGCGGCCTCGGGCTGGATGCGGGTGCGGCAGCGCGCCAAGGCGAAGGGGGTGGAACTGCCGCTGATCGTCTCGGACCACGCGGATTGGGACGAGCTGCTGCTGACGGCCGATCAGGTCCAGGCGCCGGAGATCTGGGTGACGCATGGGCGGGAGGATGCGCTGATCCATGCGCTGGGCCTGCGCGGCATTCGCGGGCGAGCGCTGCACCTGATCGGGCGCGGGGAGGAAGACGAGGCCGAAGCGCCACCGGCCGAGGAGGCGGGCGAGTGAGCCTGCCGGCCTTTGCGGAGCTGCTCGAGCGGCTCGTCTTCACCCCCGGCCGCAACGCCAAGCTCGCGCTGCTGCGCCAGTGGTTCGCGGCGCAGCCCGATCCCGACCGCGGGGTGGGCCTCGCCGCGCTGACCGGCGAGCTGTCGCTGCGCGCGGCGAAGCCCGCCCTGGTGCGCGACCTCGTGTCGGAGCGGACGGATCCCACGCTGCTCGCGCTCAGCCACGACTATGTCGGCGACTTCGCGGAGACCGTCGCGCTGATCTGGCCGGTGCGGGAGGGGGTGAACGCGCCGCCGCCTGGCCTGGCGGAGGTGGTGGAGGCGATGGAGGTCACGCCCAAGGTCGAGCTGCCCGGAATGATTGCGGGCTGGCTGGATACGCTCGATGCGAACGGGCGCTTCGCGCTGATCAAGCTGGTCACGGGGGGGCTGCGGGTCGGCGTCTCCGCGCGGCTGGCGAAGACGGCGCTGGCGGAGTGGGCCGGCGTCGAGGTGGATGCGGTGGAGGAGGTCTGGCATGGGGTGGAGGCGCCCTACCGCCCGCTCTTCGCCTGGCTGGAAGGGCATGGCCCGCGGCCGGATCCGCGCGACGCGCCGGTCTTCCGCCCGCTGATGCTGGCCCATCCGCTGGAGGAGCCGGACTACCCGGCGATCGCCGCGGAGACGCATCGCGCGGAGTGGAAATGGGACGGCATCCGCGTCCAGCTCGCCGCGACGTCCGGCGGGCGGCGCGTGTGGTCGCGGGGCGCGGAGGACATCTCGGCCGCCTTCCCCGAGATCGTGGAAGCCATGGATTTCGACGCCGTGCTGGATGGCGAGTTGCTGGTGATGCGCGACGGTGCCGTCGCCCCCTTCGCCGATCTGCAGCAGCGGCTGAACCGCAAGCTCGTCACGCCGGGGATGATGGCGCGGTACCCCGTGGCGGTCAGGCTCTACGACATCCTGTTCGAGGCGGGTGAGGACTTCCGCGCGCTGCCCTTCGATGCGCGGCGGGCGCGGCTGGAAGCGTGGTTCGCGCGCGTGCAGCCCGCGCGGATGGACCTGTCGGCGATGCTCTCCTTCGGCTCGATGGAGGAACTCGCGGCGATCCGCACCGGCGCGCGGGACGCCGCGATCGAAGGGCTGATGATCAAGCGCGCCGACGCGCCCTATGTCGCGGGGCGGGTGAAGGGGTTGTGGTGGAAGTGGAAGCGCGCGCCGCTCAGCGTGGATGCCGTGCTGATGTACGCGCAGCGCGGCCACGGCAAGCGCAGCTCCTACTACTCCGACTACACCTTCGGCCTGTGGCGGCCGGACGGGCAGGGGGGCGAGGAGCTGGTGCCGATCGGCAAGGCCTATTCCGGCTACACCGACCAGGAATTGCTCTGGCTGGACCGCTGGATTCGGAACAACACGACGCAGCGCTTCGGCCCGGTGCGGGAGGTCGAGAAGCGCCTGGTGCTGGAGGTCGAGTTCGACGCGGCGCAGCGCAGCACGCGGCACAAATCCGGCGTCGCGCTGCGCTTCCCGCGCATCGCGCGCATCCGCCGCGACAAGCCGGCGGAGGAGGCTGACAGGCTCGACACGCTGGAAAGGATGATCGTCGGCGTCGAGGCCGCCTAGCGCGCCCTTCCGGCGGGCGGCGCCCCGGCCTAGCCTTGGCCACAACAGTCGCGAGGAGGCCGGGATGGGCGAGACGATGCAGCAGGCCGCACCGCCGGCGGCGCCGGGATCGCGGCGCTGGATCGGGCTGTCGCTGGTGCACCTGGCGATGGTCGTCGCGGCACTGGTCGGCATCGGGGTCACCAGCCTTGCCGGCCCGCCCGCCATCGGCACCCGCAGCGCCGTGGTCTGGATATGGCTGGCGCTGGTGCCGGCCTATTGCGTCGCCTGCATCTGGGAAGGCTGGGCCTATGCCACGGCGTCGCGGCTGCGCACGCGGCTGGTGGTGACGCAGCTGCTGCACTGGGCGGCCTTCCTGGTCGCGATGTACATGCTGCTGACGCCGGAAGCGCGCGGCGTGATGAACGACAACGCGGTCGGGCTCGCGCTGCTGACGCTGCTGGCGATGGGCACCTTCGTCGCCGGCGTGCATGCCTGGTCGGCGCCGGTCTGCGCGACCGGCGTGATCCTGGCGCTGGCCGTGCCCGCGATCGCCTGGGTGGATGCGAACATGCTGCTGGTCGTGGCCGTGGTGCTGACCCTGGCGGTGGTCGCGGCCGGCGTGCTGCTGGTCAGGCGGCGGATGGCGGGCTGAGGCCTTGGCGTCGCGCCGCGCGCTGATCGCCGCCGCGCTGCCGGCCCTGGCGGGCTGCGCGGCCCCGGCGATCCGCGCATCCGCTGCCGCGCCGCGCGACGAAGACGCCGCCCGCCTCGCCCGCCTGGTCGCGGCCTATCCCGCGCATCTCCGCGGCATGGAAGGCGGCGAGCTGGTCTGGGCGGACGGGACGCGCATGCCGAGCGGCGCAGGCCTGCCCGCGCGGCCCTTCGAGGCCATGCTGCGCGACGCCACCATCGCGGACCAGCTCCGTCAGGACTACGCGCCCGGGCCGCTGCGCGAGACGCCGCCCCCCGACCACAGCCCCGGGCGCATCCGCCACGCCAGCTTCTTCCGAAAGCTCTACGGCGACTGCCGGGACCCGCGCACCGCGCCGCCCCTGACGCGGATCACCTGGATGCCGCGCACGCGCCCGCAGGCCATCTCCGTCACGACGGTCAACGACGTCCATCTGCGCCTGGCCCGCGTCATCGAGGCGCTAGAGGCGCTGCCGGACGCGGCGAAGGCCTTCCTCGTGCCCTCGGCCGGGACCTTCAACTGCCGCGACGTCGCGGATACCGGGCTGCCGAGCATGCATGCCTCCGGCGCCGCGATCGACATCGGCACGCGGGGCTCGGACTACTGGGCGTGGTCACGCCCGCGCGGCGCCATGGCGCACCGCAACCGGATCCCCGGGGAGATCGTCGAGGCGTTCGAGGCCGAGCGCTTCATCTGGGGCGGCAAGTGGTGGCACTACGACACCATGCATTTCGAGTACCGCCCGGAGCTGATCGGCTAGCCTTCCGCTACGGCGCCGTGGGGGGCGCGACGGGCGTCACGTCGCGCGCGGCGAGCACCAGGAAGACTGGGGGATAACCGTCCGGCGCCGGCAGCACGCGGCCTTGCGCGTCGGCAGGCAGGCGGCGGCGCGTGACCATGGCCATGACGTTGCCGCCGATGACGTCCACCCTTCCCGGCGCCGTGGCGACCACCACGTCGCAATGGAGCGGCCGCGGCCGGTTGATCGAGGCGTAGCGCTGCGTCCAATGCACCAGTGGCGACGGCGCGCGATCCGCACAGAGCAGGTCGCCGACGGCGGGCGCATGATCCTCCGGCGCATGCGGCTGGAAGGTCGCGGCCTCGGGCGCGGCGCGCCAGCGCAGCAGTGCCGCGTCCACGTAGCGCGCATGCCGCGAGGCGGAAGGCAGGTCGCCCTCCGGGATCCCCGCCCGCCGTGCGACGGCGGAGATGAAGGCGGCCGACCAGGCAGGGCTGCCGTAGTAGTCGATGTCCTCGTAGCGCGGCGCCATGGTGTAGACCGCACCGGGCTGCATCACCTGGCGCAATTGCCGGTGGCGCGCCGCGACGGGCCAGCCGCCGGGCAGCGCGTCCCAGTAGCCGACCAGGCGGTCGAAGCGCTCGGGCGTCGCGGCGGTGTCGGCGGGGCTTGCGTCGGTGAAGCCGTCCACGGTGAGGCGTCCCCAGGCCGTCCATTCCTCCCAGGCCGCTCGGGCCAGGGGGTTGGCGGGCGGCGGCTCCTCGGGCGCGCGCGGCGGGGCGGTGGCGCAGGCCGCGAGGGCGAGCAGCAGCGCGAGCAAGGCGGGATGCACGGGGTGACGTCGCGTCACTGCGTGCCGGCCGTGAAGAGCAGGCCGAGCGCCACGAAGGCCGAGATGCCCAGCAGGCCCGGCACGGCGACGAGGCAGAGCAGCGTCGAGGCAGCGCCGGGCCTGCCATCGTCGCGCAGCGACGCCGCCTGGCGCAGCACCAAGATGCCGGCAAGGAGGACGAACGCCCATGCCGCCAGCCCGGGGAGCCCGGGATCGCCATCCGCCATCGTGCCGGCGAGGGAGGCGAGGAGGACCAGCCCGACGCAGCCGACGGAAAGGAACGCGACGGCCTGCAGCAGGCGATAGGCCATCACCCCCCGGTCACTCCATCCCCGCCAGCAATTGCTGCACGCCGCGGGCCCAGGCGTCCCAGGCCGTGTCGGCGGTCGCCGCCATCTGCTCGGCCACGATGCTCGCCGCGGTCAGGCGGCGGCGGGCTTCCTCGCGCTCGGCGCCGGTGCGGTCCTCGGCCGCGGCGCGGGCGCGCTGCAGTGCGCCGTCGGCGATCTTGGCCTGGCGGATCGCGTTCCGCGCGGCATCGAGCCAGCCGCGCAGCGCCGCCAGGCGCTCCACGACCGTGGCCAGCTTCTCTCGCCCTGGCGCGTCGGCGGACAGGCGGTCCAGCACGATGCGGAGGTTCTCGAGCGTGCCGGGTCCGCCGGGCAGGCGGCGCAGGCTCTGCTCGACGTCGAATTCGCGCCAGCGCAGCAGCAGCGGATCGCCGAGGCCGGCATCCCAGACCGCGAGCTCGTTGCGCAGCTCCCTCTCCCAGGCGAAGCGCAGAGTGGCCTCGCCGCCGGCCAGCACCGTCTCGGTCCGGAGGCCGAAATCGCCCTCGGCCGCGACATCGAAGCGCGGCGCGAAATTGGCGCGACGCGGCAGGTCCACCACCACCCGCGCACCGCGGCCCTGGTCGGCCGCCGCGCGGGGATCGAGGGCGAGCGCGCTTTCCTCCCGCCGTAGCACGCGCACGGCGACGACGCCGCGGCGGGTTTCGATCCCGACCGGGCGCTCGGCGGCGCTGGATGCGCTGCTCAGCCGCACGTCGCGGTCGCGGGCGAAGGCGATCAGGCGCGTCTCCTCCGGCGCCACGGCCCGGACCTCGGCGTCGCCGAGGAACTGCCCGGCCTCCGCGCCCGCCGCGCCGTAGACCGTCGCCAGCCCGTCGGGGAGGGTGTGGCCCGTGGTGTTGCGCAGCCTGACGGCCGAGAGCGGGTTGCGCGCAGTCAGGTCCTGCACCCACCACAGCCGCTCCGCCGGCAGCGTCGCGTCGAGGAAGGGCAGGTTCGCGGTCTCGCCGCCACGCACGGTCACCGGCGAGGGCAGGGTGAAGGCGACGCGCCCGGCGGCGGAGGCGGAGAGCGCGGCGGGCAGGGCGGCGACGGTGTCCGGCGCGCGGTCCGCCATCTCGGCGGCCTGCGTGGCCGGGGCGGGAGCCGGCGCGGCCAATGCGACACCGCCGCGCGCTGCCGGGCCGAAGGCCGGCGCCGGCGCCGGCGGGGGCGGCGGCACGGCGCCCGTGTCGGGGCGGACCTGCACGTTCTCCGCCACGCGCACCGGCAGGGTCGGCCGCTGCACCCGGATCGGCGAATAGAGCGACTGCGCGAAGGCCGCCGGGTTGCCGGAGACCAGCGATAGCCGCACGCCGTCCCAGTCCGCGCCGGTGCGGTTCTCCACCACCGCCCAGCCCTGCAGCCGTGCCTCGCCGGCGCCGGCGGGCACGACCAGGCGCCAGGACGGCTTCCACAGCGGCGCCGCGGCGACATAGGCGACCGAGACGTCGCGCGGCGCGGCCGCGCCGGACAGCCGGATCTCCACGCCGCGGGTGTCGGCGCTGGCGGCGGCGGCCAGCGCCTCCGCGGCGCGCTGGACGCGCGCGGCGAGTTCGGGATCGGTCAGGCGGACCGTGTCGGCTTCCTGCAGCGTGATGCCGCGCAGGCCCTCGGCCGTGACCAGCGTCAGGCGCAGCCTCGGCGCGTCGTTGACCATGGCCTCGTCGGCGTCCACCAGGCGGCCGGTCACGCCGCCCGCCGCGACGGACTGCCCGCGCAGGCCGCGCAGCAGGGACAGGCGGTTCGCGAAATCGTCGGGCCGCAGCGGCAGGCCGCGAAAGGCCTCGGCGGCCAGGTCGCGCGCGGGCAGGCGGACGCCCTGCACCGTGCCGAGGGGATCGCGGACGAGGAGCGACTTCAGCACGTCGTCCACATCCTCGACCGGGACGCGGAAGGCGATGGCGGCGTCGGGCGCGAGGGTGCCGGCGCGCTCGACCTGCGCGAGGCCGGCGTTGGACAGCGTGACGGCGCGCACCGGCAGGTCCTGCGCCGCCGCGGGCAGGGCGACGCAGAGCAGGGGAAGGAGGTGGCGCAGGCGCATGGCGATCACTCCCGGTTGAGAGGGGAGGCTAGCAACGCCGCGTGCCGATTGACCACCACCAGGCCGCATGATGCGCTGACCCCTCACGGAGGACGCTGCCATGCCGGTAACCCCCAACAAGGTTCGCCTGCGCCTGGCCGAGGGCGGGCTCGCTCTCGGCTTCGGCGTGCATCACCTCCGCGGCGGCGCGGTCGGCATGATCGCCGCGGCGACCGGCTACGACTGGCTCTTCACCGACATGGAACACGGCGCCATGGGCGTGGAGCAGGCGAGCCAGATCTGCATCGCCGCGCTGTCGCAGGGCATCACGCCCCTCGTCCGCGTCTGCCGGGATGCGCTGCACGAGGGCACGCGCTGCCTCGACAACGGGGCGATGGGCATCGTGGTCCCGCATGTGAATACCGCGGACGACGCGCGCGCCGTCGCCGCCGCCTACCGCTTCCCGCCCTTCGGCCGGCGCAGCCGGGGCGCGCCGCCCTTCGCGCATCGCCTGCAGGCCGTCGGGCACGCCGAGGCGCAGGCCGAGATGAACCGCGAGATCCTGGTCATCTGCATGATCGAGACGCCGGAGGCCGTCGAGAACGCCGAGGAGATCGCCCGCGAGCCCGGCGTGGACATCCTGTTCTTCGGCACCTCCGACCTGACGGCGATGATGGGCATCCCTGGCGAGGTCGGGCATCCGCAGGTCCGGCTGGCCTATGAGCGCGTCGGCGCGGCCTGCGCGCGGCACGGCAAGGTCATGGGCATGGGCGGCGTCTACGACGAGACGGCGGCGGCCGAGTACATCCGGCTCGGCGCCCGCTTCGTCCTCGGCGGCGGCGACCACGGTTTCGTGATGGCCGCCGCCGGTGCGCGGGCGAAGTTCCTGCGGGGGCTCGACCCGCGGGGCGGCTAATTTCCCTGCGGGCGCCGCCGGGGCTGCAGCAAGGACCCGGGGAACGCGCGGGGAGGAACGCATGTGCCACATCTATGCATCGCAGGATCCGAGCCGCTACGCGTGCGAAACGCGGGCGATCCGGCTGCACGGCCACGTCACCAGCATCCGCCTTGAACGCGCCTTCTGGGAGGTGCTGGAACGCATCGCGGCCGAGGAAGGCAGCACCGTCCCGCGCTTCTGCGCCACCCTGCATGACGAGGTGCTGGCGCTGCGGGGCGATCTCGGCAACTTCGCTTCGCTGCTACGGGTGACCTGCCTCGCCTGGCTCGCGACCCAGCGGGTTCCTCGCGAGGATGCCACGGCCCGGGCCGCATGATTCCCTCGTCGTCATAGCCGGCTACTACCTCGTGGTTTCCACGCTCGCCTAGCGTCCCTCGCGACACGGGCCAGACGGCCCCGATGCCTGCCGGGAACCGACCATGGCGAAGCCGATCCATTCGATGATCCGCGTGCTCGACGAGGCGCGCTCGGTGGCGTTCTACGGGACCGCCCTCGGGCTCGAGGTCGCGGACAGGCTCGTCTTCGACGGCTTCACGCTGCTCTATCTCCGCGCGCCGGACGGGCCTTTCGAGCTCGAGCTCACCGTCAACCACGGCCGTACCGAGCCGTATCAGCTCGGCGACGGCTACGGGCACCTTGCGGTCGCGGTCGCGGACCTCGAGGCCGAGCATGCGCGGCTGGCCGCGGCGGGGATCCATCCCGGCCCGATCCGCGACATGCAGCACAAAGGCGAGCCGCTGGCGCGCTTCTTCTTCATCACCGACCCCGACGGCTACCGCACGGAAGTGCTGCAGCGTCGCGGCCGCTATGCCTGACCGACGACCCAGGGAGGAGTTGGAGACGATGAGGGAAGTGGACAAGCGGACGACGGTGCGCCGGCGCGTCCTGCTGCGCGGCGGCGCCGCGGCGCCGGCGGCGATCGCGGTCGCCGCCACCGGCGGAACGGCGGTGGCGGACACGCGTAACCTGCAGCCCGCGACGATGACGACCATCGTCAAGGCGGCGCGCGACATCTTCCCCCATGACAGCTTCCCCGACCGCTTCTATGTCGCCGCCGTCGCGCCCTATGACGACCAGGCCGGCGCGAATGCGCAGCTGAAGCAGCTGCTGGAGGAAGGGGTCGCCGCGCTGAACGCCGAAGCCCGCCGCCGCCACGGCCGCGACTACGTCGCGGTCGCCACCGAGGACCAGCGCGTCGAGGTGCTGAAGGCGCAGCAGGACGGGGCATTCTTCCGCAAGCTCCGCGGCGACCTCGTGGTCGCGCTCTACAACCAGCCCGACGTGTGGGCGAAGCTCGGCTACGAGGGCCCGAGCTGGGAACACGGCGGCTATCTCGAGCGCGGATTCAACGACATCGACTGGCTGCCGGAGGCCTGATCCCATGGCGACGTTCGACCTCAACGACGACAGCGTCGTCGTCATCATCGGCTCCGGCGCGGGCGGCGGCACGCTCGGCAACGAGCTGGCGCAGCGCGGCGCCAAGGTGGTGATCCTGGAAGCCGGCAAGCGGCACGAGTTCACCGATTTCATCAACGACGAATGGGCGTCCTTCACGCAGCTCGCCTGGACGGACATGCGCATGACGGGCGGGTCCTGGCGCGTCGCGAAGGACTTCCCGAACCTCCCGGCCTGGATCGTGAAGGCCGTCGGCGGCACCACCACGCACTGGGCCGGCGCGTCGCTGCGCTTCGAGGCGCATGAGTTCAAGGCGCGCACCACCTATGGCGAGGTCGCGGGCGCCAATCTGCTGGACTGGCCGATCACGAAGGAGGAGCTCGACCCGTACTACGCGAAGGCCGAGGACAAGATGGGCGTGACCGGGACCAACGGCATCCCGCGGCTGCCCGGCAACAACAACTTCAGGGTCTTCGCCGCCGGCGCGAAGAAGCTCGGCTACACCGAGGTCCATACCGGCAACATGGCGATCAACAGCCAGCCGCGCGACGACCGCACGAGCTGCCGCCAGCTCGGCTTCTGCTTCCAGGGCTGCAAGATGGGGGCGAAGTGGTCGACGCTCTACACCGAGATCCCGCGCGGCGAGGAGACGGGACGGCTCGAGGTCCGGGCCGATGCCATGGTGCTCAGGATCGAGCATGACGCGCGCGGCCGCGCGACGGGCGTCGTCTATGCCGATGCGCAAGGCGCACAGCATCGCCAGCGCGCGCGCGTCGTGGCGGTGGCCGGCAACTCGATCGAGAGCCCGCGCCTGCTCCTGAACAGCGCGTCGAGCATGTTCCCGGACGGCATGGCCAACAGCTCCGGCCAGGTCGGCCGGAACTACATGCGCCACACCACCGGCAGCGTCTACGCGACGTTCGAGCGCAAGGTGCACATGTACCGCGGCACCACCATGGCCGGCATCGTGCGCGACGAATCGCACAACGACCCGCGCCGCGGCTTCGTGGGCGGCTACGAGCTCGAGACGCTCTCGCTCGGTGTGCCCTTCATGGCGGCCTTCCTTGAGCCCGGCGCCTGGGGCCGCGGCTTCACCGCCGCGATGGACGGCTACGACCGCATGGCGGGCCTCTGGATCGTCGGCGAGGACATGCCGCAGGAGGGCAACCGGATCACGCTGGATCCGACGGCCAGGGACCGGCACGGCCTGCCTGTCGCGCATGTCACCTTCAACGACCACCCCAACGACATCGCGATGCGCGACCACGCCTATGCCCGCGGCAAGGCGCTGTACGAGGCGGTGGGCGCGACGCGCACCTTCCAGACCACGCCCTATCCCAGCACGCACAACCTCGGCACCAACCGGATGAGCGAGAACCCGCGCGACGGCGTGGTGGACAAGTGGGGCAAGGCGCATGACCTGCCAAACCTCTATGTGTCCGACGGCAGCCAGTTCACGTCCGGCGCGGCCTGCAACCCGACGCTGACCATCGTGGCGCTGGCGATCCGCCAGGCCGAGCACATCGCGGGCCGGATGGCGCGCGGCGAGGTGTGACCCGCCGGGCAGGGCGCGCCGATGCGGCGCGCCCCTACCGCGCCAGCAGGGGCAGCAGGCGCGAGCCCGGGTTCGAGCTTTCGAAGAGGTGCAGGCCGAGATCCTCCGACAGGTGCTCGCAGGCCAGCAGGCCGCGCACCGGATTCCCCGCGCCGTCCACGCGCGGGCTGAACACGCCGATGCCGAGCAGGCGGTTGACCACCGCGACCAGGCCGCCGCCCACGCCGCTCTTCGCTGGCACGCCGACGCGGCAGATCCACTCGCCCGCGCCGTCATAGAGCCCGCAGGAGAACATCACGGACAGCGTGTCGCGCACCGCGTCCAGGCCGAAGACCGCCTGCCCGGTCCGCGGGTTGGCGCCGATATGGGCGAGCGTCGCGCCCATCATCGCGACGTCGCGCGCGGTCACGCTGAGTGAGCATTGGCGGAAGTAGAGGTCGGCCGCCTCGTCCGCTGGCACGGTGAAGATGCCGGCGGCATGGAGCAGATGCGCCAGCGCGCGGTTGCGGTGCCCGGTTGCGGCCTCGGATTCGTAGACTGCCTGGTCCACCGCCAGCGGCCGGCCGGCGGCGTCGGACAGCCTGGCCGTGAGTTCGTCGAAGGCGGCGGGCCCGAAATGCTGGCGGAGCAGGCCCGCCACCGCGATCGCGCCGGCATTGACCATGGCGTTGTAGGGGCGGTTGCGCCGGGGCTCCAGCACCAGGGCATTGAAGGCCTCCGCCATGGGCTGCACGCCGACGGCCTGGCGAACCCGCTCGCGGCCCAGCACCTCGAGCGCGACCGCATAGGCGAAGGGCTTGGACACGGACTGGATGGTGAAGGGCCGGCGCGTGTCGCCGGCCTCGATCACCTCGCCCTGCATCGTTGCCACCGCGATGCCGAACAGGTCCGGCGGCATCAGCGCCAGCGCGGGAATGTAGTCGGCGACCTCGCCGTCGGTCACGACGGCGAGGCGTGCATGCACCTCCGCGACGATGCGCGCGAGGTGCCCCCCATCGGCTGAATTCATTCGGTCGCAGCTCTCCCTCCAGAGCCGCGTGTGCGTTCTCCCGTCGGCGCGCTGTAGCGGACGAGTGGGGGCCGGGGCAATGTCCCTCCGTGCGGGCTGACTTGCGAATGGTTCTCAATTGCGATAATTAGGCGCCATCGTCACGGAGAGACCTCCCCATGTTGCGTCGCGTCCTGCTGCCCGGCCTCGCCGTCCTGCTCCTCGCCCCGGCCGGCCTGCACGCCCAGCCCAACCGCGGCGAGGTCGCGGTGTATTCCGCGCGGCACTACGATACCGACCGGCAGCTCTACGACGCCTTCACCCGCGCGACAGGCATCCGCGTCCGCCTGATCGAGGGCGATGCCGACCAGCTGGTCGAGCGGATCCGCACCGAGGGCGCGAACAGCCCGGCCGACGTCCTCATCACGGTGGACGCGGCGCGGCTCGCGCGCGCCAAGGATGCCGGCGTGACGCAGCCGCATGGCTCCGCCGTGATCGACCAGCGCGTGCCGGCGGGGCTGCGCGACGCGGACGGGCAGTGGTTCGCAGTATCGCAGCGCGCTCGCGTGATCATGTTCGACAAGCAGCGCGGCGCGCCGGAGGGCCTGGCGCGCTACGAGGACCTGGCCGATCCGCGCTTCCGCGGCACGATCTGCGTGCGCGCGGCGAACCATCCCTACAACGTCAGCATGGTGGCCTCGATCCTCGCGGCCGACGGGGCGGAAGCGACCGAGGCCTGGGCGCGCGGCGTCGCGCAGAACCTGGCGCGCCCGCCGCAGGGCGGCGACCGCGACCAGTTCCGCGCCATCCCGTCCGGCCAGTGCCAGCTCGCGATCAGCAACACCTACTACCTCGCGGCCTTCGGCGCCTCGCAGGATCCCGCGGACCGCACGCTGTTCGAGAGGATCGGCGTGATCTTCCCCAACCAGGCGGCGGGCGACCGCGGCGCGCATGTCAACGTCTCGGGCGCGGCGATGGTCAGGACCTCGCCGAACCGGGAGAACGCGGTGCGCTTCCTGGAATACCTGACGACACCGGAGGCGCAGCAGATCCTCGCGCTCGGCAACATGGAATACCCGGTCGTGGACGGCGTGCCGCTGCACCCCGCGCTGGTCGCGATGGGCAGCTTCCGCGGCGAGGCGATCCACGCGACGCAGTCCGCGCAGAACGCGGCCGAGGCACTGCGCATCATGCAGCGGTCGGGCTGGCGCTGAGCAGCGCGACGACGACGGCGTCGGGAAGCCGGCGGACCGGGACTGCGCGTCCCGGTCCGGGATGGCGTCAGCCCCAGCGCCAGGGCGTCGGCAGGAAGGCGAAGCCCTGTCCGCGGTTCTCGACATGGCCGAGGCCGGGGAAGGGGAAGTGGTAGCCCAGCACCTGCACGCGGTCCGTCGCCGCCATGTCGAGCGTGCGGCGGCGGGTCTGGCTGGCCAGCGCGGGATCGGCGTCGAAGCCGAAGGGCCAGTCGGGACGGGCCAGCGCGATGACCGAGTGGTTCGCAACGTCACCCATGACGAGCAGCGCCTGGCCCTGGCTTTCCACGACAAAGCTGACATGGCCGAGGGTGTGGCCCGGCGTCGGCACGGCACGGATGCCGGACACCACCTCGCCGTTCGGCGCCAGGGTCGTGAACCTCGCGCGCCGCGGCAGCACCACGTCGCGCGTGCCGGCGACCAGGCTGCGCAGCGGCTCCGGCAGGGAAAGGCCTGACTCCGCCGTCCAGAAATCGAGGTCCGCACCGGTCATCAGGAAGCGTGCATTCGGGAACACGTCGCGCCCCTGTGCATCTGCGATCCCCCAGGCGTGGTCGCCATGCGCATGGGTGAAGGCGACCACGTCCACCTCGGCCGCTGCGATGCCGGACGCCGCGAGCGCCTGTCCGATGGTCCCCGCCCCCGGCCCGAACAGGGCGGACGGCCCGAGCCCGGCATCGAGCAGCACGATCTCCCGGCCCGTGTTCACGACGAGGCAATTGATCTGGCCGGGCAGCGTACCGGTCGGAAGGCGGGCGTCGCGCAGCACGGCCTCGACCTCGGCCGCCGTCGCGGCGGTGCCGCCGAAGGTCGGATGCGGCGGGCCGAGATCGAGCGCGCCGTCCGACAGCACCGTGCATTCGAAGGCACCGAGGCGGAAGCGGTACCAGCCGGCATTCTGCCCGCCGCGGAAGGGCGCGGCGGCGCGCGCAGGCAGCAGCGGTCCAGCCGCGGCAAGGCCGGCGCCGAGGACGAGGCGTCGCGTCAGCATGGGGATCCCTATCGTTCGTTCTGCTTCAAGCAGTTAGGTTGCCCAGGCTTTCGTCAACCCTGCGCGGCTGGATGGAAGCACCCGACGAGCGGCAGGTGGTCCGAGGCGCGCCGCGCCAGGGGGCTGTCGTGCACTGCGACGTCGCTCAGCAGCCCCGCCGGCCTGCACAGCAGGTGGTCGAGCGGGAGCGCCGGCCGGAAGGAGGGGAAGGTCGCGAGGGCGCAGCCCGGGCCGAATTCGGGTCGCAGCGCACTGAGGGCCGAGCGGTCCGGCCGCCACTCATTGAGGTCGCCGAGAAGCAGCGTCGGCAGCCCCGGCCCGCCGCCCGTCCGCAGCGCGTCGAGCAGCAGCGCGGCCTGCGCGCGGCGCCGCGCGGCGCCGAGGCTGAGATGGCAGGCGATCAGCCGGAACGGCCCGGCGCCGAGGTCGACCTCCGCCAGGATCGCGCCGCGCGGCTCAAGCCCGCCGAGGCGCAGCCCCGCCGGTCCGAAGCGCAAATCGACATCCCGCCGCACCAGCACGACATTGCTGCGCCAGCCGCGCGCCCCGGCGACGTCCAGCGGGAGCAGGCCGGCCTCGCGGCCGATCCGCGCGAAGTCCAGCATGTCGCGCCCGCGCGCGACGTAGTGCTGCGCTTCCTGCAGCGCGATCAGGTCGGGCGCGATTGCCGCGATCACCGCGGCGATGCGGCCTGGCCGGAACAGGCCGAAGGGGCCGCGGCCACGATGGACGTTCCAGGTCGCGACGCGCATGGCCCTCAGGCCGGCGCCGTGCTGTCCACCCGGCGTCGTCCCCACCACAGCGTGCCGATCACGACGCCGGACGTGGTCAGCGCGATGTCGGAGGCGGTGTCGAGCGCGTCGCCGATCAGCGACAGCGCCCATTCCACGATCTCCCACCCCACGCCGAGCGCCAGGCCGGCGCCGGCGCCGATCAGAACGAGCCCCGCGGCCGCGCGGGGCCGCCCATCCGCCGCGACCAGCGCGCCCAGCACCGCGCCGGCCAGCATGCCGCTCAGCAGGTGGACGATCTCGTCATAGGGATTGGCGCCGTAGAACCAGTTCACGCCGTAGCCCGGGCTCGACAGCAGCGTCGCCAGCACGGGCGCGGCGTCGAGGCGGCGCGGCAGGGCCCGGATCCGCCAGGGCAGGGTCGCCATCCGCTCCCGCGGCGGCAGGATCAGGCCGAGGCAGCCGAGCAGCGCGGCAAGGGTCCCTTGGGCGGCGCGGTGCTTCTGCTCGAGCCAGAGCCAGGCGACGACGCCGAGCAAGGCAGTCAGGCAGGCCCAGGCGAAGCGCGAATGGCGCGACAGGTCATCCGAGGTGAGCAGGGGCACGCAGCGCTCCGTCCTGGCCGATCCGGCCTGAACGCGGGAGAAGCGCGCGGGTGTCAGGCGAGCCCGGCGACGGCCTCGGCGAAGCGCGCGGGGTCGGCGATGACGCGCGGCACCTTGTGCTGCCCGCCGAGCTTGCCGCGCGCGCGCATCCATTCCGTAAAGCGGCCGGGCGGGACGGCGACGAGTTCGGGCGGCAGGAGCTGGCCGCCCTTGCGGTGGGCGGCGTAGTCCTCGTTCAGCGCGGCGAGCGCCGCGTCCAGGCGCGCGGCGAGGCCGTCCAGCGGCGCCTCGGTCTCCAGCACCAGGCGATGGCGGCCGAGTTCGCCCACGAATTCGGGACCGCAGCACCATTCCGCGATCGGGATGCCGAGGCGATCCAGCGCGGTGGCGATCTCCTCGCCGGTGAGGTGCTCGCCGAAGGCCGACATCGTCCAGGCCGTGCGTCCGGTCATCAGCAGCCGCGGCGGGCGGCGGTCCACGAAGCGCACGACGTCGCCGACGACATAGGCGTGGAGACCGGCATTGGTGGTCAGGACGATGGCGTAGTCCACGCCGGTCTCGATCGTCGCGGCCCAGTGGCGGGTGGGATCGGGCGTGTCGAGCTCCTCGACGGGAACGAATTCGAAGAAGCAGCCGCGATCCAGCACCAGGCGCATGCCCTCGCCTTCGCCGCGGTCCTGGATCGCGCAGAACCCCTCGCTGGCGGGGTAGACCTCGCGTGTCGAACAACCCGGCGGCAGCAGGGGGCCGAAGCGGTCGCGATAGGGCGCCCAGGCGGCGCCGCCATGGATCAGCAGCTCGAGGTGGGGAAAAGGCGGCGCGCCGTCGCGTGCCATGCGGTGCAGGAGCATCAGGAGCCAGGAGGGCGTGCCGGTCAGCACACGGACGGCCTCGCGCGGCGTCCGCTCCGCCAACGCGGCAAGCTTGGCGTCCCAATCCGGCGTCAGCGCGATCGTGTCGGGCGGCCAGGCGCGGCCGCGCAGCAGGCGGGGGATTTCGACCGTCGCGATGCCCGAGAGGTCGCCGCCGCGCACGCCCGGCGCCAGGTCCTGCAGCGCCGTCGAGCCGCCGAGCATGAAGGAGAGGCCCGCAAAGGGGCGGGAGCGGGGATGCGCGGCGAGGTGCCAGGCCAGCGTGTCCAGCCCCGCGCCCTGGTTCGCCGCCATCTGCGCGGCGGTGACAGGGATGTATTTCGTGGTGCCCGAGGTCGTGCCCGAGGAGAGCGCGAAATAGGGGACCAGGCCGGGCCAGGTGACGTCGCGCAGCACGGGGAAATCCGTTTGCCACCAGTCCCGCCAGAAATCCTCGTAGCGGCGGAGCGGCACGCGGGCCTGGAAATCGCGCACGCCACGGATCGCGTCGAAGCCATGCGCGCGGCCGAAGCGCGTGTCGCGCGCGGTGCGCAGGAAGGAGAGCAGCAGGCGCTCCTGCGTGGCGACGGGGTCGAGCGATTCCATCCGCGCCACGCGAGGGCGCGTGAAGAGCTTCAGGATCGGCGTGCCGTCCAGCATCAACGCGGCTCGATGCGGGTCACGCGCGGGAATTCCCTCGCGACGGTCTCCGCCCGCAGCGGCACGCGCACCGCGCGGCCGTCGCGCCACAGCGGGACCTGGTCCATGAAGGCGGCCGATCCCAGCCAGCCATCCTGCCCGCCCCAGAGCGTGAACCAGTTGGCGTCGGCGTCGGCCATGTCGCTGACGTGGCGCGCCATGGAACCGAAGCTGGCGGTCCGCCGCGTGCCGTCCAGCAGGCCGTGGCTCGTCTTCATCGGCGTCTCGCGCGAGCCGCCGGTGGGGTAGTCCGCAAAGACGAAGGCGCCGCCGATTACAGGCAGGTTCACCAGCCAATGCGCGGCGCGCACGCGGTGGATGTCGCCCCAGCTTCCGAGGCGCTGCCAGTCCGCCTGGGCGCCGAGCGCGGCCTCGCGCAGCACCGTCTCGCGCCGCGCCGGCGGCAGTGCGTCGATGTCGCGCAGCAGGAAGGTCGTGAGGAAGTTCCACTGGCTCTCCGGCCCGCGCGGCGAGAGCGAGGCGTCTCGCAGCGCCGGGACCAGGCGCGCCAGCAGCATCTCGAAGGCGACTGGGGCGCGGCTCTCATCGGCATAGTCGCCACGCCAGCCGCCGAGCGCGTCGCGCAGCGCCGGCGCGGGATGGCCGCCGGGCAGCGCGGCGAGGTGGTCGTTGAGGCGGGCGGCGAGTTGCGCCGCGCGCGGGCTGACGACGTCGCGCTGGATGGCGGCGAGGCTTGCCGGCGTGTGGCGCGGCGTCGCGGCGAGAAGCTCTTCCAGCCGCTGCACGCGGTCGGGGTCGGAGAAGAAGAAGCCGATCGGCGGCACGCCCGGCCGCTCCGCCCAGCGCGGGCGGTCGTTGGCGGAGGCGAGGACGCCCGTGCGCGGATTGCTCTCGGCGGGCAGCGTGTCGGGACCGCGCAGGCGCTGCCAGGGCGCGGTCGCGTTCGGATCGCGCGCGTCGAGCACGAAGTCTGTCGCCGGGAAGCCGGCACGGTCGGGAATCGTCGTCGCGATGAAGCGGCCGATACGGCCGCGCGTGTCGGCCCAGACCATGGTCTGCGGGCTGACGCCGAAGCCCGCGAAGGCGCGCTGGAAGGCGTCGCCGTCGCTGGCCCGCGACGCGCGCAGCAGCGCCGTAATCTCGTCGGTCGGCGCGTGGCCGACCCAGCGCAGCGCGAGCGTCGCGCCGCCGCTGGGGATCAGCGACGCATCGCTCACGACCGGTCCGAGAGGCGAGATGCGCACGCGCCGCGTGGTGTCGAACCAGAGCCGCTGCGACAGGCGCACCGTCTCGGTGCGGAAGGCCTCGGGCGGCAGCTGCGAGACGTCGAACAGGTCCGACGAGGCCGAGCGCAGATTCGTCCCGCCCCAGGCGACGTCGGGGTTGCGGCCGACGCCGATGATCGGCAGCCCCGGCACCATCAGCCCGACAGCGTGATACGACGGGGAGCGCATGCCGACGACGAGCCAGAGATTCGGCATGTTCATGGAGAGATGCGGGTCGGAGGCGATCAGCGCGCCGCCCGTCGCGCTGCGCGAGGCCGCGACGGCGACGCTGTTGCTGCCGCTGCGCGACGTGCCGCCCAGGATCTCGCCGAGCAGCCCGGCCTGCTCGGACGGTACGGGATTGCCGCCGGCTTCCCGCACGCGCTGCCAGAGTGCGGCGAAACCGGGCTGGCCTCGCAAGGGCAGGAGGGAGGCATAGGAGAGCCAGGTGATGTCGGTCCCCGCCAGGCGGCCGACGGCGAGCAGGTCTTCCTCGGTCACGGGCTCGCGGGGCAGGGCGAGCAGGCCGGATTCGGGCGGGGGCGGGCCGTTCAGCAGGGCGTGGTTCAGGCCGCGGAGGAAGGCCTGGACGAAGGTACGCGTCTCCGGCGGCCAGGCCGCGATGATCTCCGCCGCGGCGCGGCCGAAGCCGAGGATGCGGAGCGCGTGGTCCACCTCCAGCGCGGGCGGGCCGGCGACCTCGGCCAGGCGCCCCTGCGCGATCAGGCGCATGAGCGACACCTGCGCCCCGCGGAGATGCCCGTGCACCAGCCCGAGCGCGACGGCGAGGTCCTCGTCGGTCTCCGCGGTGATCCAGGGGACCATGTGGTCATTCCAGCGGATCTCGACGGGGCGGGAGACCGGCGCGCCGGCGGGGATCGCGGCCAGGCGCTGGTCCACCGGCGTGGCGCGCGGCGACAGCGCTGCGCAGCCCGGAAGGAGGGCAAGCAGGCCGATCAGGAAGGGGCGGAGGCGCATCGCCGCAGAAGATGGCCTGCCCGCGCGCGAATGCCAGTCAGTGCCTGCGCATCGCGCGGACCAGGACGGCGACCGGCAGCAGGCCGACGGCGACGATCAGCAGCGCGGCGGTGGAGGCCTCGGCCAGGCGCTCGTCGGCGGCGAGCGCATAGACGCGGACCGCCAGCGTGTCGAAGTCGAAGGGGCGGACGATCAGCGTCGCCGGCAGCTCCTTCATCGTGTCCACGAAGACGAGGACGCCGGCGGTCAGCAGCGCGCCGCGCGCCATGGGCAGTTCGACCTCCCGCACGGCGCGGCCAGGGCTGCGGCCCAGCACGCGGGCGGCGGCGAAGAGCGACGGGCGGATCCGGGTCAGGCCGGATTCCACCGCGGAGATCGCGACGCCGAGGAAGCGCACGAGATAGGCAAAGACCAGCGCCGCGATGGTGCCGGACAGGACCAGGCCGGTGGAGATCCCGAAGCGGGCGCGCATCCAGCCGTCCAGCGCATTGTCGAACAGCGCGAAGGGCACCAGCGCGCCGACGGCGATCACCGATCCCGGCATGGCGTAGCCGAGCGACGCCACGCGGTTCGCGGCCGCGCGGACGGGGGACGGATGCAGCCGCTGCGACCAGGCCAGCAGGGCGGCGATCAGCACGGCAAGGACGCCCGCCATCACGGCCAGCGTCAGGCTGTTGAAGGCATAGGGCAGCACGCGCCGTGCCTCGAAGGGGTTGGACTGCTTCAGCATCAGCGCGAAGAGCGTGCCCGCCGGGATCACGAAGCCCAGCAGCACCGGCATGCAGCAGGCCGCGATGGCCAGCGCCTGCTTCCAGCCCCGCAGCACGACGGGCCGCAGCGGCGGGCTGCGCGTCGTCGTGGGGTGGAAGCGCCGCCCGCCGCGGGAGGCGCGTTCCAGCAGCAGCAGCAGTGCGATCAGCCCCATCAGGCAGGCCGCAAGCTGCGCCGCGGCGGGGCGGTTTCCCAGCCCGAACCAGCTGTCGTAGATGCCGGTGGTGAAGGTGCGCACGGCGAAATGCTGCACGGTGCCGTAATCCGCCAGCGTCTCCATCAGCACGAGCGCGATGCCGCCGGCCAGCGCCGGGCGCGCCATCGGCAGCGCGACATGGACGAAGGTGCGGGGCAGGCCGTGGCCGAGCGTGCGGCTGGCTTCCAGCAGGCAGACGCTCTGCGTCAGGAAGGCGCCGCGGCAGAGGAGATAAACGTAGGGATACAGCACCGCCGCCAGCATCAGCGCGGCGCCTGGCAGGCTGCGGATCTCCGGGAACCAGTATTCGTTCCAGCGCAGGCCAGTCGCGGCGCGGAAGCTCTCCTGCACCGGGCCCGCGACGTCCAGCAGCCAGACATAGGCGTAGCCGCAGACATAGGCCGGCATCGCCAGCGGCAGCAGCAGTGCCACTTCGATCAGCGCCCGCCCGCGGAAGTCGCAGGCCGCGACCAGCCAGGCACTGACCGCGCCCATGCTGGCCGCCATGACGCCGACCAGCAGTGCCAGCAGCAGCGAGTTCACCAGCAGGTCCGGCAGGACGGTGCGCGCGAGATGCGTCCAGGCCTCGCCGCCCGGTGCGGCCGCCGTCACCAGCACCGAGACCAGCGGCCCCGCGATCACCGCCGCGACCGCGACAGACCCCCAGGCCCAGGCAGGCGTCGCGCGACGCCGGGACTGCGCATGACGGGCGGGCAGGGCCTCGGCGGCGTGCGACATCACGCCACGCGATGCGGCGCCGGCTGGTTCAGCCGCAGCACGGCGTCGAGGTTGTCGAGCGCGCGATGGCCCATCGCGTCGCGCGTCTCGATCGTGGCACTACCGAGATGCGGCAGCAGCGCGACGTTCTCGAGCCCGAGATAGCCGTCGAACACCTTGGGCTCGCCGTCATAGACGTCGAGGCCGGCGGCGCGGATGTGGCCGGACTTCAGCGCATCCACGAGCGCGGCGTCGTCCACCGAGCCGCCGCGGCCGGTGTTGATGACGATCGCGCCCTTCTTCATGCGCGCGAGCCGTTCCGCGTTCAGCCATTTCCGCGTGGCGTCGCCGCCCGGCATGTGCATCGAGATGATGTCGATCGCGCCGAGGAAGCTGTCGTCGTTGTCGTGGAACACGGCGCCCTGTTCCAGATCGGCGGGTGCGCGCTGGATGTCGCGGTAGTGAATCTTCATCCGGAACCCGCGCGCCATGGCCGCGAGCTCCCGCCCGATGCGGCCGAAGCCGGCGATGCCCAGCGTCTTGTTCTCCAGCGTCACGCCCATGAGCTGGGTCGGTGCCCAGCCTTCCCAGGCGCGGGCGCGGACCATGCGCTCGCCCTCGCCGGCGCGGCGGGCGGCCATCAGCATCAGGGTGAAGGCGCATTCGGCGGTGGCGAAGGACAGGACCTCGGGCGTGTTGGTCACGACGATGCCGCGCGCCTTGGCGGCGTCGATGGCGATGTGGTCGTAGCCGACGGAGAAGGTCGCGATGACCTTCACGCTGGCGGGCAGGGCGGCGATGGTCTGCGCATTCATCGGGTCGCCCGCCGCGCAGAGCACCCCGGCGGCACCCGCCTCCGTCGCGCGGCGCGCGATCTCGGCGCCGTCCCTGAACCAGGGGGCGTCCTTGGGGTTCAGCCGCGCGTCGTAGTCGCGCGCGGCGCGGGCCTCGGTCGCCTCGGGCAGCTTGCGGGTGACGAGCAGGACGGGCCTGGCCATGAGCGTTCTCCCTTGGAGGGGCACGCATAGCCGGGGGAGGGGCGCCTTGCCAGCCGGGAGGCGGGGCGGCAGTTTCGCCCCCCTCCGCCGGCACAAGGGTATTTCGCCATGGATCTGGGTCTGAAGGGCAAGCGCGCGCTGGTCATGGGCGCGTCGAAGGGGCTGGGGCGGTCGGTGGCCGACGCGCTGGCGGCCGAGGGAGCGGCGATCGTCGTCAGCGGCCGCAACCAGGCGGCGCTCGACAAGGTGGCGGCCGAGCTGAAGACGGCCGGCGCCGCTTCGGCTTACGGGATCGTCGCCGACGTCGCCAAGGGCGAGGACATGGACCGCCTGGCGGACGAGGCCGTTGCGAAGCTCGGCGGCGTGGACATCCTGGTGCTGAACCACGGGGGGCCCACGCCCTGCGTGGCGTCCGAGATTACCGACGCGGCGCTGCGCACTTGGTTCGAGCAGATCGTGGCGAGCCCGATCCGCATCGCCAACCGGCTGATCCCCGCGATGCGGCAGCGGAAATGGGGCCGGGTGATCGTGATCGGTAGTTCGGGGATGCAGACGCCCATCCCGAACCTCGCGCTGTCCAACACGCTGCGCGCGGCGATCTGGGGCTGGCTCAAGACCTATTCCGGGGAGGCGGCGGCGGATGGCGTGACGATGAACGTGCTGGCGCCGGGCTCCATCCAGACCGACCGCATCGTCGAGAATGCGCGATCCCGCGCCGGCAAGGCCGGCACGTCCGAGGAGGTCGAGCTGCGCAAGATGGCGGAGGAGATCCCCGCCGGCCGCATCGGCCAGCCCAGCGAGTTCGGGCCGACGGGCGCGTTCCTGGCGAGCGAACAGGCCGGCTACATCACGGGGTCCATGATCCGCGTCGATGGCGGCCGCGTGCGGTCCATGCTCTGAGGGCGTGCGATGATCCCGAACCTGCAGCCGGACGTGGCGCTGGCGGAGAGGCTGTTCGACGAGCTGCGCGCGGCGACGCATGACGGTGTCGGGATCACGCGCGAGGCCTATGGCCCGGGCGAGCGCAAGGCGCATGCGATCGTGAAGGCCGCCGCTGACGACGCGGGGCTGGAGACGCGGCACGACCCGCTGGGCAACCTGCTGATGACACTGCCGGGCGCTGACCGGGCCGCGAAGCGCGTGCTGCTGGGCAGCCACCTCGACAGCGTGAAGTCGGGCGGAAATTTCGACGGCGCGGCGGGCGTGCTGGCGGGGCTGGCGGCGGTCGCTGGGATGCAGCGCGCTGGCTTCGTGCCCGGGCGCGATGTGACGGTGGTGGCCCTGCGGGCCGAGGAGGCCGGCGCCTGGTTCCCGACGAGCTATCCCGGCAGCCGCGGCGCGCTCGGCCTGCTTCGCAAGGAAGAACTTGAGATCAGGCGTATGGATTCCGGCCTCACGCTGGCGGAGCACATGCGCGAGGAAGGCTTCGATCCGTCGTTCGCGGAGGCCGGCGGCACGACCTTCAGCGCCGCCGACACCGCTGCCTTCCTGGAACTGCATATCGAGCAAGGGCCGGTGCTGGACGCCGAGCAGATCCCCGTCGGCATCGTCACCGGCATCCCCGGCAGCCGGCGGCTGCGCAGCGCGCGGAGCTTAGGCGAATACAACCACTCCGGCGGCACGCCCCGGAAGTACCGGCGCGACGCCGCGATCGCGCTGGCGGAACTCGCGCATCGGCTGGACGAGCGCTGGGCCTTGCTGGAGGCCGAGGGCCACGTCCTGGTCTGCACCTTCTGCGTGCTGGCGACGACCGAGGAAGCCGGCTTCACCAAGATCGCGGGCGAGGCGCGCTTCCAGCTCGATGTCCGCAGCGTCAACCCGCGCAGCGTGGATGCGCTGATGGAGACGCTCTACGAGATCGTGCCGGAGATCGAGGCGCGCCGCGGCGTGCGCTTCGAGCTCGGCGCCGAGACCAGCAGCCGCGCTGCGCCGATGGATTCCGGCGTGCAGGCCGGGCTGAAGCGCGCGGCGGAGGCGCTCGGCATCAAGTACAAGGCCATGGCGAGTGGCGGCGGGCATGACGCCGCAGCCTTCGTGCAGGCCGGCATCCCCGCGGGGATGCTCTTCGTGCGCAACCAGAACGGCAGCCACAACCCCCACGAGGCGATGCGGATGGAGGATTTTTCGCAGGCCTGCGCCGTCGTGCAGCGATGGGCAGCGGAGATTTCCCAGTGAGCGCACGCCTGGCCGTCGACATCGGCGGTACCTTCACCGACCTCGCGATCGAACGGGACGGCGAGCGCTGGACCGCCAAGGTGCTGACCACGCCCGCCGCGCCGGAACTCGGCGTGCTGGACGGCGTGCGCGTGGTGCTCGGCCGGGCGGGGCTGCAGCCCACTGACATCGAATTGCTGATCCACGGCACGACGCTGGCCACCAACGCGGTGATCGAGCGGAAGGGCGCGCGCACCGCGCTGCTGACGACCGAGGGCTTCCGGGACGTCCTCGCGCTCGGCAACGAGAGCCGCTACGACCAGTACGACCTCAACATCGACCTGCCGCAGCCGCTGGTGCCGCGACGCTGGCGCGTGACCGTGCCGGAACGGCTGGACAACGAGGGCAAGGTCCTGCGTCCGCTGGACGAGGAGGCCGTGCGCAGGCAGCTGGCCTTCCTCCGCGAGGAGGGGATCGAGAGCCTCGCGATCGGTTTCCTCCACAGCTTCGTCAATCCCGCGCATGAGAAGCGCGCGGCGGCGATCGTGCGCCAGGTCTGGCCGGACCTGCCGGTCTCGCTTTCGTCGGACGTCTCGCCGGAGATGCGGGAGTGGGAGCGCTTCTCGACCACCGTCGCCAACGCCTATGTCCAGCCGAGGATGGCGTCCTACCTGCACCGGCTGGAGGACGGTCTGCGGGCGGCGGGGCTGGCCTGCCCGCTGTTCCTGATGCTGTCGGGCGGCGGGCTGACCACGCTGGAAACCGCGGCGCGCTTCCCGATCCGCCTGGTCGAGTCCGGCCCCGCGGGTGGCGCAATCTTCGCCGCACATGTTGCGCGGCAGAAAGGCTGGGACCGCGTCCTGTCCTTCGACATGGGCGGCACCACGGCCAAGGTCTGCCTGGTGGACAACTACGCCCCGCAGGCCGCGCGCAGCTTCGAGGTCGCGCGCGTCGGCCGTTTCAAGAAGGGCTCCGGCCTGCCGCTGCGCATCCCCGTCATCGAGATGGTGGAGATCGGCGCCGGTGGCGGCTCCATCGCGCATCTCGACAGCATGGGACGCATCCAGGTCGGCCCGGAGAGCGCCGGCGCCGATCCCGGCCCGGCCTGCTACGGCCGCGGCGGGACGCTGCCCGCGGTGACGGATGCGAACCTGCTGCTCGGCCGCTATGAGCCTGACCTGTTCGCGGGCGGCGCGCTGAAGCTGCATCCCGGCCCCGCGAAGGACGCGATGGCGGCGCAGATCGGGCAGCGCCTCGGCCTCTCGCCGGAGATGGCCGCGCTTGGCGTCGTCGAGATGGTGGACGAGAACATGGCGAATGCCGCGCGCGTGCACGCCATCGAATCCGGCAAGGGCTATGACGGCCGCGCCATCATCGCCTTCGGCGGCGGCGGGCCCGTGCATGGCTATCGCGTCGCAGAGAAGATCGGGGTGACCAGGCTGCTGGTGCCCTCGGGCGCCGGCGTCGGATCGGCCATCGGCTTCCTGCGTGCGCCGGTCGCGTACGAGGTCGTGAAGTCGCTCTACCAGCGATTCGCGACCTTCGACCTGGCCGCGGTCAACGCGCTGCTCGCCGCGATGTCGGCGGAGGCGTCGGAGGTCGTGGCCCATGGCGCCTTCGGCGCGCCGAGCACCGAGCACCGCCTGGCTTTCATGCGCTATGTCGGCCAGGGCCACGAGATCGCCGTCGCGCTGCCCGCGCGCGAATTGACCAAGGACGACGTCGCCGCGATCCGCGCGGCCTACGACGCGGAGTACACGCGCTTCTACGACCGCCCGGTGCCGGGCAGCGACGTGGAGATCCTGTCCTTCGCCGTCACCGTCGCGACAGTGGTGGAAGACGTTGAACCCGTCGCCCCCGTGGCCGACGCGCCGGCGCCGAAGCGCGTGCGCACCCAGGCCGTGCGCGACACCGCGACCGGGGATGTCGCGGACTGGGCCGTCTACGACCGCGAGAACATGGCGCCCGGCGCGGAAGTCGCCGGTCCCTGCATCGTGGCGGAGGCCGAGACGTCCACGCTGGTCGGCCCGGGCTGGCGCTGCCGCGTGGATGGCCTCGGCTACCTCGAACTCCGTGACAGCAGGAGGACGGCATGACCCAGCCCAGCATCGCGCGCATCTGGCGCGGCCGCACGCGGCGCGAGGTCGCCGACGAGTACGAGGCCTACAACTACGAGGTCGGCATCCGCCCGCTGGTCGAAAAGGCGATGGGCGTGCAGACCTTCCGCGAGGACCGCGGCGAGGAGGTCGAGTTCATGACCATCTCCTACTGGGAGAGCGTGGAGGCGATGGCCCGCTTCACCGGTGCCGATCCCCGCGCCATCCACCACCTGCCGCGCGACGTGGAATACCTGATCGAATTGCCGCAATCCGTGCAGGTGCTGAGCCTGCTGACCACGCATGGCGCGACGGGAGTGAAGGCGTGACGAACGAGGCCCTCGCGCAGATCCAGCGCCAGATCCAGTGGAACCGGCTGATCGCTGTGGTCGAGGAACAGGCGCAGATCATGATCCGCACCGCCTTCTCCACCACGGTGCGGGAAGCCGGCGACCTCTCGGCCGGAATCTTCGACCTGCAGGGCCGCATGCTGGCCCAGGCCGTCACGGGCACGCCGGGCCATGTCAACTCCATGATGGAATCCGTTGGCCACTTCCTCGCGAAGTTTCCTGCCGAGACGATGAAGCCGGGCGATCACTACATCACCAACGATCCCTGGCTCGGCACCGGACACCTGCACGACCTGACGGTCGTCACGCCGGCCTTCCGCAGGGGGAAGATCGTCGGCCTGTTTGCCAACACCGCGCATGTCATCGACGTCGGTGGCCTCGGCATGGGGCCGGAAGGGCGGTCCGTCTTCGAGGAAGGGCTCTACATCCCGATCGTGAAGTGCTTCGACCGCGGCCACGCGAACGAGACCTTCTTCGACTTCATCCGCGCAGGGTCTCGCACGCCGGTCGAGCTCGAGGGCGACGTCTATTCCCTCTGCGCCTGCAACGACGCCGGCGCGAAGCGGCTGGTCGAGATGATGGACGAGTTCGCGATGAACAGCCTCGACGAGCTCGCGACCTACATCTTCGACAGCTCCCTGAAGGCGACGCTGGAGGAGATCGCGAAGCTGCCGCGCGGCACCTATCGCGCCGAGATTCGCTCCGACGGCTACGAGGCACCGGTGACGCTGAAGGCCGCGATGACGGTCAAGGCCGAACAGGTCGTGGTGGACTATGCCGGCACGTCGGGGCTGTCGAACCGCGGCATCAACGTCCCCGCCGCCTATTGCCGCGCCTATTCCTGTTTCGGGATCAAGTGCGTCGTGGCGCCGGAGATCCCGAACAACTGGGCGTCCCTCGCGCCCTTCCGGATGGAGATCCCCGAGGGCTGCATCCTGAATGCGCCGCGGCCCTATCCCGTCAGCGTGCGGCACGTCGTCGGCCAGCTGCTGCCGGATCTCATGATGGGCTGCCTGCACCAGGCAGTGCCGGACCGCGTGAACGCCGAGGGATCGTCGGCGCTGTGGAACCCGCCGCTGCGCGGTGGCGCGCAAGTCAGCGGCGCCGAGGCCGAGCTGCCGGATTTCGAGATCATCACCTTCAATTCCGGCGGCACCGGCGCCCGCCCGACCAAGGACGGGTTGGACGGCACGGCCTTCCCGTCGGGCGTGCGCACCATGCCCGTGGAGGCGACGGAGAACGTCGCGCCGGTGATCTTCTGGCAGAACCAGCTGCGCGAGGATTCCGCCGGCGCCGGCCGCACCCGCGGCGGCTTCGGCAAGGTGATGGAGATCGGCGCCAAGGGCGACGCGGAATTCGCAGTCAACGCGACCTTCGACCGCGTCGCCAATGCGCCGAAGGGCCGCGAAGGCGGCGGAGAGGGCGCGACGGGCTGGGTCGGCCTTGATGACGGCACCCGGCTGCGCACCAAGGGCTACCAGGTCATTCCGAAGGGCCGTCGCCTGCTGCTGAAGCTGCCGGGCGGCGGCGGCATGGGCGACCCGAAGGCTCGCGACCGCGCGCTGGTCGCGCGCGACGTGGCCGACGGGCTGGTCAGCGAGGAGCAGGCGAAGGCGCTTTACGGGGCCTGACTACTCGCACCTCATCGCCTGACTGCGCCCGTCGCCGGTCTGGGTGCAGCGCCGCGTGCCCGCCGGCACCGGCGCGCGCAGCCAGACGCCCTGGCCGTAGATGCAGACCAGCAGCATGGGATCGCGGGTGTCGAGGTCCCAGCTGTTGGTGAAGCGCGGCGCGCGGCCGGTCGATCGGTCGGGTGCGGAGATCGCCGGCGCCGGCTTCGTCTCCTCGCCCGGCGCGCCATAGACTAGCCAGGCCTCGACCAGCGCCGATCGCATGCCGCGGCCTGCGCCGAGACCCAGCCGCTCGAAGGGCGGCGGCGCGCCTTCGTCGGGCAGGCGGTCGGGGCAGGCGATCGCGGCCATCGCCGGCAGCGGCAGCAGCAGCGCGATCAGCACGGCAAGCAGGCGCATCGGGTGAACCTCCGTTTCGCGGCCAGCCTGTCACGATGCGCCCTCCGGTGGAACGCGGTGACGAAGCGTGACGTGAAGACGTGCTCGCGTTGCCCGCCCGGCGTGCGGCGCCATCATGGGTGCATGCCCGTGATCGGCCGCCGCGCCGCGCTTCTGCTCGCCCTGCCGCTGCCCGCGCTAGCCGAGGCGCCGGATCTGCCGGCCATCCAGCGCGCCGCGGAGGCGACGGCCGATCTGCGTACGCTGATCGTCGCGCGGCAGGGCGAGATGCTGGTCCAGCGCGTCCTTCGCGGCCCGGGCCTGGACGCGCCGGCCAACGTCAAGTCGGCGTCGAAGACCATCGTGGCGACGCTCGCGGGCATCGGCCTGGCACGCGGCGTGCTGCAGGGGCTCTACCAGCCTGCCGCGCCGCTGCTCGCCGGGCGCATCCCGGCCGAGGCCGATCCGCGCGTGCGCGACATCACCATCGGGCACCTGCTCTCCATGCAGGCGGGGCTCGAGAGCACCTCCGGCCGCAACTACGGCGCTTGGGTCGCGAGCCGCGACTGGGTGCGCTTCGTCCTGTCGCGCCCGATGGTCGATGAGCCCGGCGGGCGCATGATCTATTCCACGGGCAGCTCGCATCTACTGGGCCTCGCCCTCGTCAGGGCGTCGCGGCGCAGCCTGCGCGACCTCGCGCAGGACTGGCTGTTCGGTCCGCTCGGCTTCGCGGTGCCGGATTGGATGCGCGACCCGCAGGGGCAGCATTTCGGCGGCAACGAGATGGCGCTCTCGCCGCGCGCGTTGCTTGCCTTTGGGGAGTGCTGCCGGCAGGGCGGCGTCGCCGGCGGGCAGGAGGTGATCCCGGCCGCCTTCCTGCGCGACGCCTGGGTTCCGCGCGGGCAGAGCAGCTTCAGCGGGCAGCTTTACGGCCTGGGCTGGTGGATCGGTCAGGCGGGCGGGCATGCCGTGTATTTCGCCTGGGGCTATGGCGGGCAGATGGTCTATGTGCTGCCAGGGCTCGGCGTGACCGTGGTGATGACGTCCAACCCCGACGTGCCGCGCGTGCTCGGGCAGGTCTTCACCAGGCATGCCCTGCTGGTGGACGGCATCCTGCCCGCACTGGGCGCCTAGTCGTCCGGGCCGCCCTTGGTGCTGTCATCGACCCCGGGCGGGTCGGGATAGAGGTCGGACGGCACCTTGGCCTTGGGGTTGCGCGTCACGCCGTGGCGCTGCGCCTTCTCCGCGGTGTTCGCGCTGGCGGCATCGGCGCTGTTCATGCGTTCCGACGCGCCGGCGGGCAGGGGGCGTTTCTCGCTCATCGCGCGATGAACGCGGCCGAGGCCTGGTGGCTCCCTTCCGTCGGGCGCGCGCCCTTGCCATGATCGGCGCGAACGCCTGAAACGGGACGGAACGCCATGGCCCTGCGCTGCGACCTCATCATCCGCGACGCCACGATCTTCGACGGCACCGGCGGGCCGCGCCGTGTCGGCGATGTCGGCGTGACGGGGGAGCGGATCGTGGGCGTCGGCGACCTCGGCGGTGCGAGTGCGGACCGCGAGGTCATCGCCACCGGCAAGGCGATCGCGCCCGGCTTCATCGATGCGCATACCCATGACGATCGCGCCGTGCTGATCGGGCCGGAGGGCACGCTCTGCAAGACGAGCCAGGGTGTCACCACGGTGGTCTGCGGCTGCTGCGGCGTGGCGCTGGCGCCCGCGCGCTTCAGGAAGGCGCCGCCCCCGCCGCTCGACCTGGTCGGAGCCGAGGGCTGGTGGCGCTTCGGCGATTTCGGCGACTACGCCCACGAGATCAACTCGAAGGGCTCCGAGGTCAACGTCTACGCCCTCGTCGGCAACCAGACGCTGCGCGTGGAAGCGATGGACGGCGACGTCTACCGCGCGGCGAAGGACTCCGAGATCGCGCACATGCATGCCCGCGTGAAGCAGTCGATGGCGGAAGGCGCCTCCGGCTTCTCGACCGGCCTCTACTATCCCCCCAACATGCATGCGACGACGGACGAGGTCGTGGCGATCACCGAGGCGCTGAAGCCCTTCGACGGCCTCTACTCCACGCATATGCGAGACGAGGCCAACCACGTCCTCGCCTCGATCGAGGAGACCATGGAGATCGGCAAGCGCGCCGGCGTGCAGGTGCAGATCAGCCACCACAAATGCTCGCTGCCCGAGAATTACGGACGCTCGGTCCAGACGCTACCGCTGCTCGAGGCCTATGCGCGCACGCAACAGCTCGCCTACGACGTCTACCCGTACCCCGCGGGCTCCACCGTACTGATGCCGGACCGGCTGCGGGACGACGTGCCGGTGATCATCACCTGGTCCATCCCGCACCCCGAGATGGCCGGCCGCTACCTCAGCGAGATCGCCCGCGGCTGGAACACCGATATCCGCCTGGCCGCCGAACGCCTGCTGCCGGCCGGCCAGATCAGCTTCCAGATGGACGAGGATGACGTGCAGCGCATCATGGCGCATCCCATGTCCATGATCGGGTCCGACGGCATCCCACATGACGCGCATCCGCATCCGCGCCTGTGGGGGACCTTCCCGCGCGTGCTGGGGCACTACGCGCGGGGCCTCGGCCTCTTCAGTATGGAGACGGCGATCCACAAGATGACCGGCCGCTGCGCCGAGGCCTATGGCATCGTCGATCGCGGCGTGCTGCGGGAAGGCGCCTATGCCGACCTCGTGCTGTTCGACCCCGCGACGGTGATCGACGCCGCCACCTTCGAGAACCCGAAGCAGCCCTCGATTGGCATCGACGAGGTCTGGGCGAATGGCGTGCCGACCTTCCGGGCGGGCAAGGGGGCCACGGGCGAGAAGCCCGGGCGGCTGGTGACGCGCCACAAGGCGTGACGCGGCACCGGCGCGCCGGGTTCAGCGCATCGGCCAGGAATACATCAGACCGCCGCGGGTCCAGAGGTCGTTGGCCCCGCGCGGCAGGCCGATCGGCGTGTTCGGGCCGATCGTGCGCTCATAGAGCTCGCCGTAGTTCCCGACGGCGCGGATCGCGTCGTACATCCAGCTCGGCTGAAGCTTTATGGCGTTCGCGAGATCGGGCACCGTCCCGAGCAGGCGGCGTATGGCGGGATCGGGGCTGGTCGCGCGCAGCTGCTCGGCGTTCTGGCTGGTGACGCCAAGCTCCTCCGCCTCGATCAGGCCGAACAGCACCCAGCGCACCACGTCGAACCACTCCTGGTCTTCGCGGCGCACCACCGGGCCATAGGGCTCCTTGGAGAAGCGCTGCTCCAGGATGACGTAGTCGTTCGGCCGCGCGAACTGGCTGCGCAGCGCGGCGAGCTGCGTTGCGTCGGTGCCGATGGCGTCGCAGCGGCCCGCGGTCAGCGCCTGCGCGTTGTCCTGCATGCGTTCCTGCAGCACGGGCGTGAAGCGCAGCCCGGCGGCGCGGAAGGCGTCGGTGGTCACCAGCTCGTTCGTCGTGCCGGGCGACAGGCAGATCGTCATGCCGTCCATGCCGCGGAGGTCGCGGACATTGGCGTCGCGGCGGACCATGAAGCCGTGGCCGTCATAGAGGTTCACGCCAACCATGCGCAGACCGAGATTGGTGTCGCGCGTCATCGTCAGCGTGGTCTGGCGGATCAGCACGTCGATCTCGCCGGATTGCAGCGCGGTGAAGCGCTGCACCGCCGTCAGTGGCACGAAGCGCACCTTGTTCGGGTCGCCGAGCACGGCGGCCGCGACGGCGCGGCAGAGATCGGCGTCCATGCCGCGCCAGACGCCCTGGCTGTCCGGCAGCGAGAAGCCGGCGATGCCGACATTCACGCCGCAGGCGAGCACGCCGCGCTGCTTCACCCCATCCAGCGTGGCGCCCGCATGGGCGGCGCCGGTCCAGCACATGGCGGCGAGGGCGGCCGCCCGGATCATGTTGCGGATCGTCATGCTCTTTCCTTCCTTCTCCTGGCGTCTCGCTCCGGCCGGCAAGGCAGCGCCGAAGGGTTCACAGCGGAGCCAGCCTATCCGTCGGATCTCCCGCGGTCACGACCCCGGCCTTGCCGGCATGACCGTTCGTCCCGGATTGCGGTTCTTGCCGGCTGCGCCTAAGGCCGGTCTGCCGCCCGACCAGCGCCGGAACACCGCCATGGACCGCCACACCCCCGCCGAAGCCGACCCACATGCCGAGATCCGCGCGGAGGTCCGCAAGCTCTGCGCGAAGTTCCCGGGCGAATACTGGCGCGAGCTCGACTCGCGCCGCGGCTATCCCACGGAATTCGTGGCCGCGCTGACCGAGGCCGGCTGGCTCGCCGCGCTGATCCCCGAGGAATACGGCGGCGCCGGACTGCCCCTGTCCGGCGCAGCGGCGATCCTGGAGGAAATCCAGGCATCGGGCTGCAACGGCGCGGCCTGTCACGCCCAGATGTACATCATGGGCACGATCCTGCGGCATGGCAGCGCGGCGCAGAAGGCGAAGTACCTGCCCGCCATCGCGGCCGGCGATCTCCGCCTGCAGGCCTTCGGCGTGACGGAGCCGACGAGCGGGACGGACACGACGGCGTTGCGCACCACGGCGCGGCGCGAGGGCGACCGGTATGTCGTCAATGGCCAGAAGATCTGGACCAGCCGCGCCGAGCATTCCGACCTGATGCTGCTGCTCGCGCGCACCACGCCGCGGGACAAGGTCGCGAAGAAGACCGAGGGCCTGTCCACCTTCATCGTGGACATGCGCGAGGCGCTGGGGAAGGGCCTGACCATCCGTCCGATCCGGACGATGATGAACCACAATTCCTGCGAGGTCTTTTTCGACAACATGGAAGTGCCGGCCGGGAACCTGGTCGGCGTCGAGGGCCGGGGCTTCCGTTACATCCTGGATGGAATGAACGCCGAGCGGCTGCTGATCGCCGCCGAGTGCATCGGCGACGCCAAGTGGTTCATCGGCAAGGCCCGCGACTACGCGAAGGAGCGCGTGCTGTTCGGCAAGCCGATCGGCGCGAATCAGGGCGTGCAGTTCCCGATCGCGCGCGCCTACGCCCAGATGCGCGCCGCGGAGGCCATCGTGCAGAAGGGCCTGGCGAAGTTCGAGCGCGGCGAGAACTGCGGCGAGGAAGCCAACATGGGCAAGATGCTGGCGGCCGAGGCGTCCTGGGCGGCGGGCGAGGCCTGCATCCAGACCCATGGCGGCTTCGGCTTCGCCGAGGAGTACGACATCGAGCGGAAGTTCAGGGAGACGCGGCTGTACCAGGTCGCGCCGATCAGCACGAACCTGATCCTGGGCTATATCGGCGAGCACGTGCTCGGGATGCCGCGGAGCTACTGAGCCTTCCCGGCGCCGTAGCGCGCGTCGAGCACCCCTGGTCCGGCTTCAGAGATCGGCGGGCCGGGCACACGCGGGTGGGTGCGGCAAAGTATGTGTGCGTGCCTGCGAGGGAAGTTCGCCGCCGTCTTCAGAGCAGAGATAACTGAAAGCACGTTAAGCGTTCTGCCGCACTCGGCGGTGATGCGGTCTGCGGATGCTCGACCCATACGCGCCGCCTCGTAGCCACCCGTTAACCTGTTTCCAATTGAAGTCGCTGGCGCTTCGTCAACGTGACATGTGCTTCATGCATGGCGGCAATCTGCTGCACTGCAAAAATCTGGCTTGCAGGATCGGCCCCGGACCCCTAATTTGTGCAGCGCAGCAAGGGCTGAGGCCCTGGCTGTCTTTCTTGGACGTTTCCTCCCTAAACTCGGCGGCGCCGCAAGGCGCCGCCCTTTCTTTTTCAGGGACCTCCCTGGCCAGTCTCAGCCGCGCAGGAACGTCCAATCCGTCCCGCCGAGCACCGTCACGACATGGCCGAGGTCGCGCTTCAGCGCCGCCATGCCCGGCGCTCGCTGCACCCGCGCCTCGTCCATGTAGAGGCGCCGCGCGACCTCGATCTGCAGCGTGTGCACCCCGTCGCGCGGGGCGCCGTAATGGCGCGTGACATAGCCCCCGGCGTAGGGATCGTTGCGCCGGACGCGATAGCCCAGCGCGGACAGCGTGTCCTCGAACAGCCGGGTCGCACGCGGCGCGCAGGACGTGCCATGCGCGTCCCCCAGCACGAAATCCGCCGGCGGTGAGCCATAGGCCGGGTGGCTCGGCATGGAATGGCAGTCGACCAGCAGGCAGCAGCCGAAGGCCGCGCGGGTCTCGGCGATCAGCCCGCCGAGCGCGGCATGGTAGGGCTGCCAAAAATCGCGGATGCGCGCCTCGGCCTCGGCGAAGGCCAGCTTGTGGCGATAGACCGGCTCCCCGGTCGCGACCACGCGGGCGATGGTGCCGAGCCCGGCGCCGACGCGGGGGCTGGCGCTGTTGACCCAGGACGGCAGCGGCCCGTCGAACATGGCGGGGTCAAGCTCCCAGGGCTCGCGGTTCGCGTCGCAGAAGACGCGCGGGAAGGTCGCGGTGAGCAGCGGGATCCCGGCGGCCGGCGCGGCGGCGAAGAGCTCGTCCACGAAGCTGTCCTCGCTACGGCGCAGCGCCACGGGGTCGAGCCTGGCCTCGGCGAGGAAATCGGCGGAGTAATGCGCGCCGGAATGGGGCGAGGCGAAGATCAGCGGCAGGGTCTGGCGCGCCGGCCGCATCACCCGGAAGGGCGGCGGATGCTCGGCGCCCGGGGGGGAGGGGGGCAGCAGGTCCATCTGGCTCCGATCAAGCCACAGCCCCGCCATGCTTGTCATCCGTGCGGAAGCGCCCATGCGCCAACCCATGGACCCGTCGGGCGGAAACCTCCCCTTGCCAGCCGGTGGCCGAGGGCGCTAGGACGGCGCGACCGCTGGACGGGCGCGTAGCTCAGCGGGAGAGCACCACCTTGACACGGTGGGGGTCACAGGTTCAATCCCTGTCGCGCCCATTCCCTTCAACCACTTAGCTTCCGTCATACCGGTCACGACGCGGCTTTGCCGCCGTTCGGAAAAGGATAACCGTTGCGTCCTACATTGGGACGTGTCGCGGGGCGCCTGCCGGCGAAGGCTTCCGATCACGGAAGCGGCCGCTTGCCGGGACGAACCCGGCCCGCGAGGATTTCAGCCCCCGCCGGTCCAGGCCGGCGGGGGCTTTCCGTTTCAGGCGGTCCCGCCGATGGCGAACGACGTAGCAGGCTTGCCAGGTCAGCCGGCGCGGCGCCTGACCGGGGCTTCCACCAGCGCCGGCGTGTCGGGCGCCCCCATGGCCCGCGCCGCCGCCGCAGCATCCCTGCCGCTCTCGTCGCGCACCGTGGGATCGGCACCCTGGGACAGCAGCAGCTTCACGATCTCCGCCCGGTTGAACATGGCGGCGACGAAGAGCGCAGTGCGCCCGCCCTCGCCGCGCGCATCGACTGCCGCGCCGTGCCTTAGCAGCAGCCGCACCACCGCCGCATCGCCCTTGAAGGCGGCGGCGGCGAGCGGCGTCTGCCCGCGATCGTTCGGCAGATCCGGGTCGGCCCAGGCTTCCAGAAGGACGCGCACCGTCTCCGCCTGGCCGTGATAGGCGGCCAGCATCAGAAGGCTGTCGCCCTTCTCGTTGCGGAGGTTGCGCGGCAGGCCCTGGGCGAGCAGGCCGCGCAGTTCCTCCGCCTGACCGCCCCGGGCAATGCCGAAGACGCGCCTGACGAAGGCGAGTGTCGCCTCGTCCAGCGTCGCGGGATCGGGGCGCGGCCCCTCCTCCATCGTGCTATTCCGCGGCCTGCTGGCCGGGGCGGCTGTTCGCGGGCTCCTCCGGCCGGCCGCTGGTGTAGGTCGGGCCGGGCCGCTTCTGGTTCGGAGCGGGCTTGCTCTCCAGCGGCGGCAGCGCCTTCGCCTTCTCGAGGTCGACGCCGGCGGCCTGCGCGACGCGCGTGCCGTAGTCGGGGTCGCAATGCCAGAAGTGCCAGATCATGCGCAGCGCAATCGGCTCCGGGCATTCCTTCATGTCGGCGGCGAGGTTGGCGATGAGGTCGTCGCGCTCCCAAGCCTCGAAGCTGCGGTAGCGCTGGCCGGCCTGGGCGTAGTCCGCTTCAGTGCGGGTCGCCTGGTAGCGGCCGAGATGGCCCTGGACCCATTGGTGGTAATCGCTGCCCGGGCGCGGCGCCTCGGCCAGGCCGGCGACGGAGCTCGGCTCGTAGTTCACGTGCTTGTTGCCGCCGGTGTTGTCCACCTGGAAGGCCATGAAGCCGCCCTGCTGATTGGTGTTGGCGGGGACCTTCGGGGCGTTGATCGGCAGTTGCAGGTAGTTCGGCCCCACGCGGTAGCGCTGCGTGTCGGAGTAGGAGAGCGTCCGCCCCTGCAGCATCTTGTCGTCGGAGAAGTCGATGCCGTCCACCAGCACGCCGGTGCCGAAGGCCGACTGCTCGGTCTCGGCGTGGACGTTGTCGGGGTTGCGGTCGAGCACCATGCGGCCGACTGGCAGCAGGGGGAATTTGTCCTCCGGCCAGCGCTTGGTGTCGTCCAGCGGGTCGAAATCCAGCTCGTCGTGCGGATCATCCGACATCAGCTGGACGCAGAATTCCCACTCCGGATTTTCGCCGTTCTCGATTGCCTCGTAGAGGTCCTTCGTGGCGTGGCCGACCTCCTTGGCCTGGATCTCCGCGGCCTGCGCGGCGGTGAGGTTCTTCACGCCCTGCTTCGGCACCCAGGAGAACTTGGCGAGATGCGCGACGCCCTCCTTGTTCACCAGCTTGTAGGTGTTGACCGAGGAGCCCTCCATGTGGCGGTAGCTCGCCGGGATGCCCCAGGGGCTCTTCACCCAGGTCACCATGTGCAGGGCTTCCGGGTGGTGCTGAACGAAGTCGTAGAAGCGCCAGGGTTCCTGGCGGTTGGTGACGGGATCCGGCTTGAAGGCGTGGATCATGTCCGGGAACTTGATGGCGTCGCGGATGAAGAAGATCCGCAGGTTGTTCCCGACCAGGTCCCAGTTGCCGTCCTCGGTGTAGAACTTCACGGCGAAGCCGCGGGGATCGCGCGCGGTCTCCGGGCTGTCCTTGCTGCCGATGACGGTGGAGAAGCGGACAAAGAGCGGCGTGCGCTTGCCGGCTTCCGTCAGGACCTTGGCCCGGGTGTAGCGGGACGCGGGCTCGTCGCCGATCTTCCCATAGGCCTCGAAATAGCCATGCGCGCCGGTGCCACGGGCATGCACCACGCGCTCCGGGATGCGTTCCCGGTCGAAATGGGTGATCTTCTCGATGAACTGGTAGTTCTCGAGCGTCGCCGGGCCGCGCTCGCCGACGCTGCGGAGGCTCTGGTTGTCGGTGACGGGATGGCCCTGCCGGGTCGTCAGGACGGGTCGCTGGGTCTGGCCGCTCATGAGCGTCTCCCCCTTTCCGAATAGCGTTGCGGGCGAGGAACGCGCGGGTTCTTCGCCACCTGACCTCGCCAACGCGAGAGCGGGGCGCGGTGTTCCTTCCGGCGGCGCGACGCCGGGCGGCTTGCGTGCGCCTCCACGGCTGGGCAGCGCGCAGCCGGCGTTGCTGGTCGAAGGGGCGCGCATCGCCTCGTCGCGGCTCTGGCCGCGAAGCGCGGTTCAGGCGGCGGGCGTGCCGGCGCGCTCCGCGCGGGCCGCGCTTTCGATCTCGCGCTGGAGGAAGAAGTTCAGCAGCGTGCGAAGGGCCGCGATGGCGGCGAGCTTGCCGATGTCGTCCCAGCTCGGCGCGACGGCGGTGCGCAGGATGTCGGCGGCCAGCGTGAATTCCAGCGCGACGGCGAGCCAGCGCGCCAGGCGCAGGCGAAGCCCCTCGATCCCGGCCTCCACCGTGCCGGTGCGGCCCGTCCAGACCAGGACGCAGCGTCCAATGGAGGCGAGGGCCGCGACGGCGATGACGACCACCGCGGCGACCTCGACGCCGACGGCGACCCACTCCGTCGCTTCCTTGATGAGGTCCTGCATGACCCCGATTGGTTCAGAAGCCGCCGCCGGCGTCCAGCCAGGCCTGCTCCTCCGGCGTGCTGGCGCGGCCGAGCACGGCGTTGCGGTGCGGAAAGCGGGCGAAGCGCTGGATCACCGCGCGATGCCGCCAGGCATAGTCGATGGTGCTGCCAGGCGCGCGCATTGCCGCGACGTCGCGCAGCCCCTCGAACAGCGCGACAGAGAGGTCCTGGTCGGCCAGCGCCTCGCCATGCTCGAAGGGGAGGTAGAGAAAGATCCGCTCCATCGGCGCGAGCACCATGTCGAAGCGGTCGCGCAGCACGGCGTTGCGCGCGATCCGCCGGGCATGCGCGTCGGAGGCGAAGGCCTCGGCGCCGCCCCGGAAGAGGTTGCGCGGGAACTGGTCGAGCAGCAGCAGCAGCGCAAGCGCGCCCTTCGGCGTGGTGGCCCAGCCGTCCAGCGCGCCGTCTCGCGCGGGGACGACCAGCGCGCCGAAGCCGTCGCGGCAGGACGCGTCGAAGGTCTCGTCCTTCGCGAACCAGGCCTCGCGCCAGACGTCGGGGCCGTCGGCGAACCAGAAGGCGAGCAGGCGGTCGGCGTCGGTCATGCGAGTGCGCGGTCCAGCAGGCGGATGGAATGGAGGGCCGCGCGGCCCGCGAGGTCGGCGATCTGGTGGCGGCAGGAGGTGCCGTCGGCGACAATGATCGCGTCGCTGGCGGCCTTGCGGACATGCGGCAGCAGCGAGAGCTCGGCCATCGCCTTGCTCACCTCCAGCTTCTTCGCGTCGTAGCCGAAGGCGCCGGCCATGCCGCAGCAGGACGACGTGATCGGCGTGACCTTCAGCCCCGGGATGCGCGTCAGCGCGGCGACTGCGGCCGGGAAGGCGCCGAAGGCCTTCTGGTGGCAATGGCCGTGGATGTGGGCCTCGGCGTCCAGCGGCTTCAGGTTTAGCGCGGGCTTGGCCTGCGCCAGCCATTCCGAGACGAGCAGCGCACGATCCGAGAGCCGTTCCGCCGCCTCGCCCGGCACCAGTGCCCGAAACTCGTCGCGCAGCGTCATCAGGCAGGACGGTTCGAGGCCGAGCACGGGGCTCGACCAGCGCGACAGCGCCTCGATCGTGCGGCGGGCTTCGGCGCGGGCCTGCTCGATCATGCCGGCGGCGAGATACGTGCGTCCGTCGTCCAGCGGCCGCGTGCCGCGCGGCGGGCGCGCCACCGCGGGATCGGCGCCGGCGGCGCGCAGCACGCGGATCGCTGCGCGGAGGTTCTCCGGCTCGAAATGGCGGTTGAAGAGGTCGGGCAGCAGGATGACCTCGTTGTCGCGGCCGTCGGGCTCGCGGCATTCCGCGTCGCGGAAGGCGTCGCGGCGGAAGCGGGGCAGGGGGCGGTCGGCAAACCCGACTGCGCCCTTCGCGCCGGGGATCATGGCGGGCCAGTTCACGAAGGGCGCGACCATCGCGGCCCAGGGCGCCCAGCGCGGCATCTCCGCGACGATCCGATCCTTCCACGCAATGCCGCGTGCGGCGTTGCGGGCGTTCGCGGCCTCGACCTTCATCCTGGCCATGTCCACGCCGGTCGGGCATTCCCGCTTGCAGCCCTTGCAGGCCACGCAAAGCGAGAGCGCGTCGGCGACCTCGTCCGACGCCAGTCCGCCCGGGATCTGGCCGGTCAGCGCCAGGCGCAGCGTGTTGGCGCGCCCGCGCGTGACGTGCTGCTCGTCGCGCGTCGCGCGGTAGGACGGGCACATCGTGCCCGCGTCGAACTTCCGGCAGGTCCCGTTGTTGTTGCACATCTCGACCGCGCCGAGCAGGCCGCCCTGCGGGCCAGGCCAGGCGCTCCAGTCGAGCTCGGGCGTGATCGCGGTGTCGGCTGCGTAGTCCGGCCCGTACCGGAACAGCCGGCGGTCATCCATCCGAGGGGGATGCACGACGCGGTTCGGGTTCAGCAGCCCATGCGGCAGCGCGTCCGATGCGGGGTCGAAGGCGTCCTTCACCTGTTCGAAGGCACGGGCGATGCGGGCGCCGAACATCGGCTCGTTGAACTCGGAGCGGACAATGCCGTCGCCATGCTCGCCGGAATGGCTGCCCTTGTATTCGCGCACCAGGGCGAAGCATTCCTCTGCGATTGCCCTCATTTTCCTGACGTCCTCGCCGTCCTTCATGTTGAGGACGGGCCGGACATGCAGGCAGCCCACGGAAGCATGCGCGTACCAGGTGCCGACCGTGCCGTGCTTGGCGAAGACGCCGTTCAGGCGTTCCGTGTAGTCCGCGAGGTCGTCGAGGCCGACGGCGCAATCCTCGATGAAAGACACGGGCTTCCCGTCGCCCTTCATGGACATCATGATGTTGAGCCCGGCCTCGCGCACCTCCGCGACCTGGGCCTGGAAGCCGGCATCGGTGACGCGCACGACCTGGCCGGGAAGGCCGAGATCGCCCATCATCTCCTCGAGCCGATCCAGCGCGGCCAGCAGCGGCGCGTCCTCCTGCCCGTGGAATTCGACGATCAGCAGGCTGTCGGGCTCGCCGATCAGAATGCGGTCGATGGTACCGCGGTAGATCGGGATCGAGCGGCCGAGGTCGATCATCGTCCGGTCCACCAGCTCCACCGCCTCGGGATCCAACGTGACCAGTTGCCTCGACGCCTCCATCGCGCGGCGGAAGGACGGGAACTGGCAGATCCCCAGCACCTTGCGCGGCTTGATCGGCCAGAGCTTGAGGTCGAGTGCCGCGGAGAAGGCGAGCGTCCCCTCGCTGCCGACGAGCAGCCGTGCCAGCGAGGCGCGAGAGCCTTCCATCCGCGCGCCTGACGGCGCGACGGCGCGCGCATCGGGCGTCAGCGCATCGAGGTTGTAGCCGCCGACGCGGCGAAGCTGGTGCGGGAAGCGTTCCGCGATCTCCGCGGCCTCGCGCGCGCCGATCTCGCGCAGCCGGCTGACGAGGTCGGCGACGCGGCCCGGCACGTCGGGGCCGAGATTGTCCGGCAACTCGCCGAAGCCGAAGCGCGTGCCGTCTGCCAGGATCGCGTCGATGGCGCGGACATTGTCCGCCATCAGCCCGTAGCGGATGGATTTCGACCCGCAGGAATTGTTGGCCGCCATGCCGCCGATGGTGCAGCGCATCCAGGTCGAAGGATCGACCGGGAAGAATTGCTTCGTTGGTTTCAGTGCCTCGTTGAGGGCACCCAGCGTGATTCCCGGCTCGACGCGCGCGGTGTCTCCCTCGACGGAGATCACGTTGCGCAGGTACTTCGTGCAGTCCACCACCAGCGCGCGGTTGACGGTCTGGCCGCATTGCGACGTCCCGCCGCCGCGCGGCAGGACGGGCACCCCTTCCTCGCGGCAGATCGCCATCGCCGCGGCGACGTCCTCCGCGGTGCGCGGGACCAGCACGCCGATGGGCTCCATCTGATAGATGCTCGCGTCGGTCGCGTAGCGCCCGCGGTCGCCGGCGCCGAACAGCACCTCGCCCCGCGTCTCGCGCGAAAGCCGCGCCGCCAGCCTGCTGTCACCGATCTTCGCGCGGCCGTCGCCGGCGCCCGAGCCCCGCTCGGTGATTGCGTTCATGCCCGGAGCTCCATGGCGGCGGGGATTAGCGCGAGGCGGAGGCGAGGTCCAACCCCGCCCGTCGGATCGGCGTACTTATCCCGTGGGATCGTCCGACCGGAGGATGCGGCACGGCCTTGCAAGCGGCGAGGTTCCAACCGGGATCGCGCATCACGGGAGAGAGATGATGGAACAGCTTGCCGCCAGCGACGGGCGTCACCTGCGGCCCGCGGACATCGAGGCGATGCTGCACGAGGGCGTGCCGCTCGCCAGGGGCTGGGGCCTCCAGGTCGTGGAAGCCGTGCCCGGCGCCGCCGTACTGCGGCTCCCACCGCGGGAGGACTTCCTGCGCCCCGGCGGCCAGGTCTGCGGCGCGTTGATGATGGGGATCGCCGACCTCGCGATGTGGGCGGCGCTGCTGCGTTTGTCGGGCGGGCGGGAAGGCGGGTTCACGACCTCGCTCACGATGAACTTCGTCCACCCGCCGGGCAGCGGCGCGCTGCTGGCCGAGGCCGGCTTCCGCAAGACGGATGGCCTGATCATGTTCGGCGAAGTCGCGATCCGCGCGGAGGACAGCAACCGCCAGGTTGCCCATGCCGTCGCATCCTGGGCGCGCGTGCCGCGCGGCATGGGGCGGCGGGCGGCCCCGGCCGCGCCCGACTGGACCGACCGCATGCTGGCGGCGCGCAGCGTCTGGGACTGACCCCACGTCCGGCGCGCCGGACCAATGACGCTCATCAATCAGACAAGCCCTACTCATTGGCAGGAGACATTGGCGGCGGCTAGACAGGCGCAACCCACCGAGGACACGCCCATGGCCTATTTCCAGTCCAAGCCGACCGCCGGCCGCCATTTCCTGCAGATCCCCGGCCCCACCAACGTGCCGGACCGCGTGCTGCGCGCCATGGATAACCCGACCATGGACCATCGCGGCCCGGACTTCGGCAAGCTGGGCGCAGGCGTGCTGGAGAAGGTCAAGGCGATCTTCAAGACCAGGTCGAATGTGGTTATCTACCCGGCCTCCGGCACCGGGGCGTGGGAGGCCGCGCTGGTCAACACGCTCTCGCCCGGCGACCGCGTGCTGATGTGCGAGACCGGCTGGTTCGCCCATCTCTGGCACGAGATGGCCACGCGCCTCGGCATCGTGCCGGAGTACGTGAAGACGGACTGGCGCCGCGGCGCCGACGTGGCCGCGATCGAGGCGAAGCTGCGCGAGGACAAGGCCCACGACATCAAGGCCGTCTGCGTCGTCCACAACGAGACCTCAACGGGCTGCACCTCCCGCATCGACGAGGTACGGAAGGCGATGGACGCGGCGGGCCACCCCGCGCTGCTGCTGGTGGACACCATTTCCTCGCTCGGCTCGATCGACTACCGGCACGACGAATGGGGCGTGGACGTCACTGTCGCCGGCTCGCAGAAGGGGCTGATGCTGCCGCCCGGGCTGTCCTTCAACGCGGTCTCCGCCAAGGCGCTGAAGGCGAGCGAGACGGCGAAGCTGCCGCGCAGCTTCTGGGACTGGAAGCCGATGATCGCGTCAAACGCGACGGGGTACTTCCCCTACACGCCGGCGACCAACATGCTCTACGCGCTGGACACGGCCGTTGACATGCTGCTGGCCGAGGGTCTGGACAACGTCTTCCACCGGCATGACCGCCACGCCGAGGCGACGCGCCGCGCCGTCCGCCATTGGGGGTTCGAGATCCAGTGCGCGGAGCCGCGGCACTACTCCTCGGCTCTCACCGCGGTGCGCCTGCCGGAGGGCCACAGCGCCAACGCGCTGCGCGCGACCATCCTGGACAGGTTCAACATGTCGCTGGGCAACGGCCTCGGGCAGCTGAACGACCGGGTGTTCCGGATCGGCCACCTCGGGGATTTCGGCGACCTGCAGCTCGTCGGCACGCTCGGCGGGGTCGAGATGGGGCTGAAGGCGGCCGGCATCCCCTGCCAGCCCGGCGGCGTCGTGGCCGCGATGGACTACCTCAACGGGAACGCCTGACGCAGCCGTCACCGGGGGCGGGGGTTACGGCTAGCCGGACCGCCCCCACAATTCCTGAAGTGACCAAGGTCTTCATCAACCGCATCGCGACCGCCGTGCCCCGGAACCAGGTGCACGGCGCCTTCCGAGCCTTCGCCTTCAACCAGGCCGATGGCGAGAAGGGGCGCGCTGCCTTCGCCCGCATGGCGGCCCGGGCCGACATCGCGACGCGCTTCTCCGTGCTGGAGGCGTCGGAGCCCGAGGGCTCCGGCACCGCCTGCGGCTTCTACCGCGCCGGCAGCGCCTTCCCCACGACCCGGGCCCGCATGGCGCGCTACGAGGCCGAGGCGCCGGTCCTGGCCGACGCGGCCTTCGCCAGCCTTGGGCTGGAAACCGAGGCCGCGGGGATCACCCACCTGGTGCTGGCGACCTGCACGGGCTTCGTCGCGCCTGGCCTCGATCGGCACCTCGTGGAGCGGCATGGGCTGCCGAACAACGTCGAGCGCAGCATGGTGGGCTTCATGGGCTGCCAGGCCGCGATCAACGCGCTGAAGCTCGCCTGGCATATCGTGCGCAGCGAACCCCGGTCGCGGGTGCTGGTCTGCTGCCTCGAGCTCTGCACGCTGCATCTGCAGGACACGACGGCGCTCGAACAACTGCTGTGCTTCCTTCTGTTTGCCGATGGCTGCGCCGCGGCGATCGTCAGCGCCGAGCCTGTCGGGCTGCAGGTCGAGGGCTTTCGGAGCATCGTCATGCCCGCGGCTGGCGACATGATCACCTGGCGCATCGGCGACGATGGCTTCGACATGACGCTGTCCGGCATGGTGCCCTTCACGCTCGCGCATCTGATGCCGGACTGGCAGGCCGAGATGCTGGCGGGGCGCGAGGTGTCGGAGGTGGACCTCTGGGCCGTGCATCCCGGCGGGCGGACCATCCTGGACTCGGTGGAGCACGGCCTGGCGCTGCCTCAGGGCGCGCTGGCGGAGAGCCGCGCGGTGCTTCGGGACTACGGCAACATGTCCTCGGCGACCGTGATGTTCGTGCTGGAGGCGATGATGCGCCGGGCGACGCCCGGGCAGCGCGGCTGCGCGCTGGCCTTCGGGCCGGGGCTCTCGGCGGAATCCATGCGCTTCGTGGCGGCCTGACGGCCATGCCGCGGATCATGGCCGAGGAGATCATGGATGATCCCGGCCAGTCCGAGGCGGACTTCTCCGCCGCGCTGGATGGGCTCGAGACCCTCAACCGGATCACCTTCGCGCATGTCCCGCTGACACGGTTCCTGGACCGGCTGGTGGCGGAACAGGGGCTGAGCAGCCTGTCGCTGCTGGATGTCGGCGCCGGCGGCGGCGATGCGCTGCGCGCCGTGGCACGCTGGGGGGCGAAGCGCGGCGTCGCGGTGGACCTCTGGGGGCTGGACCGCAGCCCCTGGGCGGAGCGCCACGCCCGCACGCGCGGCACCCCGGGCGGGTGGATCACCTGCGATCTCTTCGACCTGCCGCCCGATCGCCGCTTCGACGTGGTGTGCTGCGGCCTCTTCGCGCATCACCTGCCCGACGACCTGCTGGTCCGCTTCCTGCGGTGGCTTCCCCGGCACACGATCCGGCGCTGGCTGATCCTCGACCTGCATCGCCATTGGATCCCCTGGGCCGCGGTCTGGGCGGGCACGCGGCTGATGCGCATGCATCCCATGGTCATCCATGACGGGCCGGTCTCCATCAACCGCGGCTTCACCCGCGCGGATTGGACGCGGCTGGTCGCCGAGGCGGGGGTCGAGGCCGAGACAGGCTGGGTCCTGCCCTTCCGCTGGGCGGTGTCGGGGCCGGGCGCGTGATCGTCATCGGCGGCGGCCCGGCCGGCGCGGCCGCGGCGATCACGCTGGCCCGCGCCGGTGCCAGGCCGCTGCTGCTGGAACGCGACGCGGTGCCGACGGAGAAGGTCTGCGGCGAGTTCCTCGCCGAGGACGCGATCCAGCGCCTGGCGGCTCTCGGCCTGGATGTGGCGGCGCTCGGCGAGGTGCCGATCCGGCGCGCGGTCTTCGCGGCCGGCCGCCGCCAGGTCGAACTCGCGCTGCCCTTCGCGGCCTGCGGCCTGCCGCGGGCGATACTGGACGCCGCCCTGCTGGACCTGGCCCGTGCCGAGGGCGTGGAGACGCGGTCGGGAACCCCGGTCCTGGCCGCCGAGCCCTCCGGCGAGGGGTGGCGCCTGCGGCTGCGCGACGCGTCACTGACCGCACGCTCCGTACTGCTGGCGACCGGCAAGCACGATCTGCGCGGGCTGCGGCGGTCGGCGCGCGGCGGTTCGATCGGGGTGAAGCTTGTCCTGCACGGCACGCCGCCGGAGGCCGCGATCCTGCTGCTGGCCTGCCGGGGCGGCTATGCCGGGCTGCAGCCGAGGCCGGGCGGCGCCAATCTCTGCGCGGCGCTCGATCGCGATGCGCCTGGCGTGGCCGCGGCGGCCCGGTCCGCTGCGGGCTTCATGGCGCATGTCGCAGCGGGCTCGGAGCTGGCGGCGCGGGTGCTGGGCGCGCTGCAACCAGCCTGGGACCGGCCGATGGTGGTGGCGGGCGTGCCCTATGGACATGTCGAGCGTGCCGGCGCCGTGTTCAGGGCGGGAGACCAGGTCGCGGTGATCCCCTCCTTCTGCGGCGACGGGGTGGCCATGGCGTTGGCCTCGGGGCAGGCGGCCGCCGCTGCCCTGTTGCGCGGCGATGCGCCGGCGGCGCAGCAGGCGGCCTGGGCCCGGCGGATCCGCAGCGGGATGGGCCTGGCACGGTTGGTCGCGGGGCTGACGGCACGAGCGCCGGGCCTGCTGCTGGCCGGCATCGCGGCCGCGCCGGGAGCGGCGACCTGGGCGGCGCGGCGGACCCGGCTGGGCTGAGGGCGGCCCACCCCGTCTTGACCCTGGGGCGGCGCGCCCCCATACGCGTCCCGCCTCGGTCCGTCCCGTTCGTCTAGAGGCCTAGGACACCAGCCTTTCACGTTGGCAGCACGGGTTCGAATCCCGTACGGGACGCCAAAGCCACGACATTGAATTCACTCCCGTTTTCAAAGGACGGCTGAGGCAAACTCGCCGGCCGGGTCCAGGGTCCACGAAGGGTCCAGTCCACGTCAAGCCGAGTTCTCGCCGCGTAACTTCTTCCGCCGAACGCGCGCCCGTTCCGCGATGCCGAGCCGGGCTGCAGCGCGGCCGGTCACCCCGGCCACTCGGCCGCCGTTGGCTCCCAGAGATGCCTGACGGAGGGCAGTTTCGATCTTGGCGGAGAGTGCGGCAACGACGGGTGACGCTGCCCGCTGTTGGTCGAACCCCTCGAGGTAAATGCGTATCGAGCGCGCGTCCGAGTGCCCGGTCAGAGCCATGATCGCGATCTCCGCGAACCCTTCTTCCCCGAGCGCTGCGACGGCCGTCGACCGCAGGCCGTGAAGCGTGTAGCGGGGCAGCCCGAGGTTTGTGAGGAGCGTTCGCAAGGTCTCCTGAGCATTTTCCAATTTCCAAAGCTTGCCCCTTGGAGTGCGAAGCAGCGCTTCGCCTTCGGGCGCGAGCAACTCAGCGAGTTGTGGGGCGACGGGCACGCGCATCGCCTTCTTGGTTTTCCCCTGCGTAAAGATCAGGACGCCTGCTGCCTTGTTGTAAGTCACTGGATCACGGGTGAAGCGAAGCACATCTTGGCCGCGCTGTGCCGTGAGCAGATAGATAAGCAGAAGGTTGCGGAATTCGGGGGTCGCGCCCCGCAGGACGCGCACAATCACGTCGAGCGGCCAAGGTCGATTTTGACGTTCAGCCTTCTCGGTTTCGATCCTAAACTTTGGCGTTCTGCCCCATGGATTGGAGAGTGGCGCTAACTTTCTTCTACGTGGCTCGCTCTCGCACGACTTGATGAAGCGGTCGGTGACGAGCCGCATGACCTTGCGGGTAATGTTCCACTGGTTCTGCTGGCCAGCATTCGCCCATTTCTTCTTGTGATCCTGTACCCATTGCCAAGTAATACCTTTCATCATCACGTGACCGAATTCACGACGGAAGCGCTCAATGTGACCCTCGTACTGGCGTTTAGAACTTGGTGCTCGGACGAAGTGCTCAGGGGACCGCAATTCCATATCGAGAGCTTCATCGACTGTCCCCGGATTGACAACGCGGCTGACCCCCGGAAGCGTCCGTTGAAGGTGGTAGAGACGATCTGCTGCGTCCCAGGCCCGGCGGAACTCTTCACTTTCCGGATCTACGTCCGCTGGAAGAGGAACGCGGAACTCGCCGCCCGGCACCGTTCGGCGATAAGCGGGCCTGACTTTTCCGTCGCCGCTCCTCTTCCAGTGTACGAAGCGGGTCGTGTCGTTCGAGCGCAATTCTCGCCTCCTCCACCCAGGCTAGCTCGATAGTGTCCTCGTGTGACGCGTGATCGGCAAGGACACGCCGCAGGGCCTCCTCGACAATACCGATGTCAATATTTCGACGGTCGCCGCTCATGTACGCGAGGCTGCGGGACTTCCGCAGGTACAGGCAAGATCCTCGACTGGGGCCGTGTTCTTCGAAAGAATTCTGGTTGCTCTGGAAATTTCGTGCGAAAAATGCGGCTGCCAAAAAAAGTAACTGATTCGCAATGATGGCGTGATCGGCCGCACAGCTCGCATACGTGTCAAAAATTGGTAGACGATATTCCCGACGAACCGCTTTTTCGTATGAGTCGCCGGGCGACTCTCGTCATAAACCAGCCCGTTTCATTGTCGCTGTTGTGACCAGAGGCGCACCGCCCGGTTGAGCGTCGTCGCGTGTCACCTATCGCTGGAGCGATCCAGAACTGTCGCTGTCGGTCTGAACGACGCCAGCCGCCGTGATGCGACGCCCGTGCCGAGAGCTGGCGCCTATTGCCCAGCGCGATACTTTCCTCGAGCAGATTGCCCTGACCGATGTGTCGGTGGAGATGGGGACTGCCTGCTACACCGGTGCGCTGACGCTCCAGGCCCTTGGCCTTGGCGGGTGGATGTACACCGGGCTCAACCCCTTCACGGTCTTGGGCGCGAGTGGAAATCCGGCGGTGCCCGGGAGCGCCGCCAGCATCGGTGCCGAGGCAGTCGAGCTCACGGCGCTGTTGGCGGAGTATATCCTTGCGACCTTCGGCCGCTGCCCGGCGACGGTGCCTCAAGACCTACCTGCAGGCACATCGCCTCAACACCGAGTTCTATGAACCGGCACTTCGGTGGGATCAAGCCTATGAGGAGAGCGCCGACCTCTTCGGCCCAAAGACCCGCAAGCTCCGGGACAGCGGCCAGCGCCTGCTGGAGTGGTACCGGGGCCGGCTGGAAGCCGCGTTCGGCCACGTCTCGCCGGCCCGGCTGATCCGCAATACGCGCGGCGGGCACCTGTATTACCTGATCTGGGCCGGGCCGCAATTGCAAGACAGATAGTGGCTACAGGCTGAACCTCGCCATGGTGTGGTTCCTTAGGGGTGGTCGCGCCAATCCTGGCCGGCGGCCGGAACGCGGAGCTGACAGCGACGGACCGCCGATGGCTGCTGGGCTTCGCGGGCGTCGCAGTGGCGGCCACGACGCTGTCCCACGCGGCCAAGGCCACCAGGCGGCCCGGCCGTCCGGCGGACAGCGCGACCGCTACCCGCGCCCTTGCGAAGGCCCTCAACGCCCGTCTGCCAGACCGGCTGCCGAACGCGGCAGAAGGCCCGAACGGGAAGGGCTTGAGCGGATGCGGCCGGCGGAGCGGACCGAGCTTCCGCCAGGCGAGCGGGCGCTGCGACGTCGGGTCGAGCTGACCGCGTCAGTTCTCGCGGGACCGTCGCGTTTCCTGGGCCCGCTCCAGCGATGCCGCCTTCCGCCGCTCCTCCCGCAGCACCTCTATCGTCGGCTGCCACCAGCCGCGCGCCAGATCGTCCGGGGAGGGCGGTGTCCGTGCTGGCCATGCCTTGAGCAGTTCGTCGCGGCTGGGCCTGCGCGAGGTCGCCCAGATCAGCGTTCCTGAACCTGCGGTGACGCCGGGGTAGAAGCGCTCCGCGATCGCCGTCTCCACGGCCTCGCCGGTGATGTCCTTGAACACCAGGCAGCCGCCATGCGTCATCAGCACCTTTTCGAGCGGGGGTAGGGCGTCATCCGGGATAGGGTAGCGCTTGCGACGGCGCTCGGCGGCCTCCGCTTTTTGCTTCTCGTTTTCGGCCGGGGCCTTCTCGTTCTCAGCCCGCCGCCGCCGCTCCTCGGGCTCGGCGTGCCTCGCGGCCTCCTCGATGGCGGGCCAGCGCTTGCGGAGATCCTCGACGGACCGGAACGGCACGCGGCAGGCCTTTAGCGCTGGGTCCCAACTGGCCCATGGCACTTCCCGCAGTTCGGCGATCACCGTGCGCGAATACGGCGTACGGACGACGAAGGTGTCCGCGACCTCCAGGTAGCGGCTGGTGAAGGGATCGAAATCGAAGGCGTCGCGGCCGCGCTGGTCGGCATAGGCCAGCACGCCCGACCATTCCCGTCCCATCCACCGGGTGACGCGACGCTCGGCCCGGATGCCTGGGACGAACCAGGCGCGAAGGTCGTCCCGCCAGCGCGCCTGCGGGAAGGCCTTGCGGAAGCGCTCCACGGTGATGCGGTCGTAGGGGAAGGAAGCGGTCGCGCCTGCTTCCTGCTGCCAGACGTTGAAGTCCGTGATCCGGTCAGGCATGGCGCCGCTCAGCTCCGTGGACGAGCACCAGGGCGAGGCTGGCGGCCAGCGCGTCCTCGGTCAGGGCGCGCCCCCAGTCGCTGGGCGTGCAAATGGTGGCGCCGGCCTCAGCCAAGCCACTGCCGCCTAGCGACGTCGACGCCTGTGACGCGGCCGCGTCCGGTGAGGTCGTGCATCCGGGTCTCGATCGTGTGTAGCCTCTGGAACGCCGCTGCGGTCGCGCGTTTCGCAGGGGATTCGGTATTTCTCAGGCTGACCTAGAGCACAGCCTCTACGGCTTCATAGCGCGCGGCTGCGACGACCGCGTTAGGGCTGCTTGCGAGCATATCGAGCGGCTCCGGAACGATGAGGACCGGGGCGACAGGGCGCAGCAAACAGGGCAGAGTTGTCTAGGCTATCCTAGATGGACGGCTGCGCGGCTAGCGCGTCCACACTTCCGTCTCGCTCACCGCCATCCAGGCGCTGGTGCCTTACGCACACGCCGATTCACCTCCGAGAACGACGTGATCCGACCTTCCCAAAACTCGTCGATCACGTCACGGTTGCTCATCACCCACGCTGAGACACGCTCGAAGTCCCTCTCATTCAGTCCTCCACTCACCTGAATGACCATGGGCTCCACGGCCAAGACCGTGAGCCTTTCAGCCTCGAAGCGCGGACTGGGAGTGACCCCTACCAACACGTTCTCTTCGCCGTGCCCACGCCGGAGCCATATCACTTGCGCCAAGCCGGTCAGATGTCTCGCAAGACTGATGCTGTCCCGCGTGATCCGATCGGCCGCAGAAGTGGCGGGGACTGGTTGGTCGTGTTGCGGCAAATCCTGAGAAGCTACAGCCTGGTCGCGGAGCACAGCAGGTTTGGCGCCTTCGGGAGGCGCGCAAACTGGCCCGGTGCACGGTAGGATTGCTAGCCGCTCGCTCTGCTTCTCAGCATCGACATCGATGGCCTCGGCGTTCGGCTGCATCGGCGCGGTGCGTTCTGTATTGTTCGCCTTCTCTGCCGGTTTCGTACGACGGACCCTGACGCCTTCGTCACCGACAGCAAGGTCGATCGAGTCGTCCGCCTCGAAGACCAAGCGTAGTGCGACCTCGAAGGCCAATCTGAAATCGGCGCCATCCTGTGAAGCAGTGCCGAACCGCTTCCGAAGGTCGCTCCACGTTGTCGTCACGATCTGGTCCGCTGCCGCGTGACGGATCGACATCGCGATCCACGCATACGCGTCCAGCGCGGCCGGCGAGGCAGACAGTCGTCGCACTACACCTCGGTCGAGAGGCACCGCGTGGTCAACCAGGCTGGAAAGGAATCTGGTGCTTAGGCGGACACCGCATCGCCAGGCGAGGTCGCCTACACGGCGTCGGCTCCGCGCGTCGAACACGCTGACTTCCGCTTGGCCGCTTTCCGACAACAGGATCCGCGCAGCCTGGAGACGCTGCCACTGATCGGCCAGATCGCGCGTCTTCGGATCAATGCCTATCGCAGCGGCAAGCAGCGTCTCATCCGTGCCCAGCTCGACGACCACGCTATTCGATCTGAAGGCTGCATCGCAGATTTGCATCATGCTCAAGCGGAAGATGCGCCCGCTCGGCACCATGTCGTCGCTGGCACTGGGTTCAATGCGGACGAATCCAGCGTCGATCGCGCGATGCCACGCTCCACGCGTGGCTCGCATCGGCAGCGCCATGCTGCAGAATAACGCATGCACCCAGACGACAGCGTCGGCCGGCTGCATGACAGCGGTAGCCGACGTCCGTGCGCGCGGAGGGCGATCCAAGCTCATACTTACAGAGACTCACTTGCAGACGATAGGAATGTCCGGCGTCGGCGCCTTTGGGACAGATCGGGGAAGTTGAGGAGCGGAGGATTTCTGGCTCATCGTAACCGCCAAGGAGTGAAGATGAGCCAGAAATCCTCCGCGCCGGCCGCTGTGGCGGCCGGCCCTGCAAAGCAGCCCGCCGAGCGGGTGGTGCGCGACATCCGCCGACGCACCCGCAAGCAACACTCGGCCGAGGAGAAGATCCGGATCGTGCTGGAAGGCCTGCGTGGCGAGGACAGCATCGCCGCGCTGTGCCGCCGCGAGGGCATCGCCGAGAGCTTGTACTACGCCTGGTCCAACGAGTTCCTGGAAGCTGGCAAGCGCCGCCTCGCCGGCGATACCGCGCGTGCTGCCACGACCCGTCCTCCATGACCGCGTGCTACGTCTCGTAGGTTCGGCCTGACGCTCCGAGCGCACCGCGAGCACCATTCGCCGCATGTCAGTGCTTCACGTCGGACCAGCCCGGTGGCGAGGTGGCCCGAGAGCGCCGGCTGGCGTCGTCGAATGACGTTTCGTAGAGGCGGGTACGCTTGGGCTCCGTAACCGCTGTCTGCAGCCCACGTCTGTTGGTGGTTGACGGTGCTGCGTAGTTCGGTTCAGCGCGCGGCGGCGTGGTGTCGCCAGTAGTCGCGGATGGCGCAGACGGCTTCTGGGATGTGGTGGTAGGCGCGGCCGATGTGGTCGCGGACTTCCTTGGGCCGGTTTGCGATGAGCTTCTCGACCTCCTCGGCTTCCGAGCAGGCGATGATCGGCAGCATAAGGCCGACATGGTCGTTGCGCTCGAACATGGGGCGCCAGGCGACCGGCCATCGCTTGACCGCGAACATGAAGCCCGCGGCCCAGGGCTGGGCGAGGACGGTGCCATCGTCGATCAGCATGTAGAGCGGGCTCCAGCGCCGGCCCTGGTCGATGTGCAGCGCGCGGTGGACGGCCTGGCGGTGATCCAGCACGGCCTGCACGGCGGCGAGGCCCATCGGCGCGGTCGGTAGGCTCGGCCCGAAGATCACGCGCAGCCAGGCGTCGGTGGCGATGCGCTCGGGGCTGACCACGAGGGCGGCGCAGAAGCCGTCGATGGCGAAGACGGTCCAGTTGCGGCGGGCGATGTCGGGCTGGTCGGCGAGCCAGGCCTCGAGGTCGTCGAGGGCGAGCGCCGGGATCCGGGCGCGGCGGGTCATGCCGCGGCGGCGGTGCCGGGCTGGCGCCAGTTCCAGGGCAGCAGGGTGGCGAGTTGCGTCGAGCGCACCTCGCCGCTGACCATCCGCTCCAGCGCGTCGGTCAGCCAAGCCTGCGGGTCGAGGCCGTTCAGGATGGCGGTGCGGATCAGCGTGGTGGCGATGGCCCAGGTCTCGCCGCCACCCTCGCTGCCCGCGAAGAGCGCGGCCTTCCTGGTCACGGCGATCGGGCGGATTTCCCGCTCCACGACGTTGGTGTCGAGTTCGAGCCGACCGTCGGTCAGGAAGCGCTCCAGCCCGGCCCAATGGCGCAGGCCGTAGCGGATGGCTTTGGCGAGCGCGTTGTCGCGGCTGACGCGGTCGAGTTGCGCCTGCAGCCAGCCCTGCATGGCGGCGACGAGTGGGGCGCTGCGGGCCTTGCGGATGGCGGCGCGGGCCTCCGGCGATTGGCCGCGGATCTCGCGCTCGATGGCGTAGATCTCGCCGATGCGCAGCAGGGCCTCGGCGGCGATCGGCGAGGCGGTGCCGGCGTGGATCTCGAAGAAGCGCCGGCGCAGATGCGCCCAGCAGAAGGCGAGCACGACCGAGCCGTCGTTGCGTCCCCTCTCCAGGGTCTTGAAGCCGGCGTAGCCATCGACCTGCAGCACGCCCCGGAAGCGCGCGAGATGGGTGGCGGGGCGGATGCCCTTGCGGTCGGGGGCGTAGAGGTAGGCGACCGCGGGCGGTCCGGTGCCGCCGCAGGCGCGGTCGTCCACTGCATAGGCCCAGAGCCGGCCGTCCATGGTCCGTCCCCGGCCGCGTTCCAGCGTCGGCAGCGGCGTGTCGTCCGCGAAGACCCGCGCGTTGCCGGTGACGTGGGCGAGGACCAGCCCGTGCAGCGGCCGCAGCCACCAGTAGGCCTTGGCGACCCAGTCGCAGAGCGTCGAGCGGTCGAGATGGATGCCCTGGCGCGCCAGGATCGCGGCCTGGCGGTAGAGCGGCAGGCCGTCGCCATACTTCGCGACCAGCACCTGAGCGAGCAGCGCCTCTGTCGGCAGGCCGCCGGGGATGGCGCGCGCCGGGGCGGGCGCCTGGTGCACGCCCTCCTCGCAGCGCCGGCAGGCGTAGCGCGGGCGGATGGTGACGCGGACGCGCAGCTGCGCCGGCACCACGTCGAGCCGTTCCGACCGATCCTCGCCGATCCGGCGCATCGCAACCCCGCAGCAGGGGCAGCCCTGGTCGGCGAGGTCGAGCACCTCCTCGATCCGCTCGAGATGCGCCGGCAGCGCGCCGCGATTGCGCGGCGCTGGCCGCTGCCGGTGTTGTCGCGGGGCTTGCTGGTCGTGTCGTTCGCGGGCTCCGGCGTCAGCGGCGCGCGGCCGAGTTCGAGGGCAAGCTGGCCGGCCTCGACGCGCTCGCTGCTCTGCCCGAAGCGGGCCCGCTGGAGGCCCTTGATGATCTGCTCGAGCGCAGCGATCCGCGCCTCGGCCGCGGCCAGTTCTGCGCGCAGCAGCGCGGCCTCGTCGGCGTTCTGTGGGGCGTCGTCCGGCACGTGGGAATCGTCACCGACGCGGCCGCGTCGCGGCAAGCGGAAATCGGCTGCGGCGCGGCGATCACGTCGCGCTCGGCTGCCAGGTCCGTTGCGGGTTCCGCCAGTCTATCCCCTCGAGCAGCATCGAGGCCTGCGCGGCGGTCAGCGCGATGCTGCCGGTGCTCGTCACCGGCCAGGGGAAGTAGCCCCGTTCCAGCCGTTTTGCGAACAGGCACAGGCCCTGCCCATCGTGCCACAGGCACTTCACCAGCCGGCCGCGGCGGCCGCGGAAGATCCAGACCGCGCCGACGAAGGGATCGGCGCCGAAGGCCTGCTGCACCAGCGCCGCCAGCCCATCCATGCCGCGGCGCATGTCGGTTTGGCCGCAGGCCAGGAAGATGCGCGTCCCCGCCGCCGGGCCGATCATGTGGAACCCAGCGCCGCCAGAACACGACGCAGTGCCGAGCCGTCCACATCGGCGCCGACGCACACCACCGCGCCGCCCGGCAGCGTGATCTCCATCCGGCCAGCCATCGCCGGCACGGCGTCGGCACTGGGCGTCGTCGGATCCGGCGGCACGGCCTTGCGTTCCGCAGCAGGAGCGAGGCTGACCTGGGCGAAGACCGGCACCGGCACCGGCGGCTCGCCGAACTCGCCGGCCAGCAACTGCCGACGCCACGTGTAGAGCAGGCCCGTCCCAATGCCCCAGCGCCGCGCCACCTCCGCCGGCATCGCGCCAGGCTGCATCGCCTCGCTGACAATCAGGCGTTTCTGGTCCGCCGACCACGACCGGCGCCTCTCGCCTCTGGTGATCACCTCCACCACCTCGCTACGCGCGCTCCTACGACTTCTCGTATGAGCGCTCGCAGTCTCCGCCTCGATCTCCATCCAGCACCCCGTCACGACATCAGCCGCGACAGCGCACCATCAGAAACCCGTGCCGCAAGGTGGGCCACAGACAGCGGTTACTGGGCTCCGCCCAGTTGCGGGCAACCTCAGCGCGGAGGTCGAGGCCTTGCGCCTCCAGAACGCAGCGCAGATCCGCCCAGGTCATCTGGCGAGAGTCGTGCGCCGCCACGATGAGCGGGAGCGCCTGCCGGATGACTGGCTCGATGACGATCAGCCGTGACACGCCGGCATCGCTGAAATCTACATCGACGGAGCGGCCGTGGAAGGTCAGCCGCACCTGATTGGGGACGTAAAAGCCCAGGCCGACGTTGCTCATGGGGGGCTCGCTTGTGAGCGCATTCGCCCCGTGCGTCTTCCGCCATCTTCGGCCGGATCATCGTCTGTGAGACTAGCCAACAGCAAAGTGCGGGCCGGCGATGTCAGCGTCGCCGGCCCAGTTTGAATGACAGAACGAGTGTAGTCTTACCGCGGTTACGATCCGCGGCCCTTAAGCATACAATTTTAGGTGTCAAACGTCATCGAAACTTTCTACTATGTGTTTCTGCGGAGGCGGGGCGTGAGCGTCTGGAGGCGCTGGTCGAAGCTGCGGGAATGGCTTGGCACCGCTTCCGGCGCAGCCTCAGCGGGCCAGGCAACTTGAATCACTGCGGTCAACGCTTGAACAGCTTCCGCCACCAGGGCGTAGATGCCTGGACCTTTGCTGCGGCGTCGGCCGCGGCCTGGCGTCGTCCCTCTTCGGCCCGGCGCTCAGCCTCTGCGCGAAGCGCCTGCTGGCGCGTTTCCGCGATAACGGCGCGGCGTTCGGCGTCAGCGGCGCGCTGCACAGCGTCAGTGGCGCGCCTACCCCCCTCAAGGGCGCGAGCCGCCTCCGCACTAGCACGCGCCTCTGCGTCGCTACGCGCGAGCTCCGCTTGCTCGGCAGCCTGTTGCGCGACGCGCAGAGCGGCCGCGGCTTCTTCTGCAGCGGCGCCGGCGCCATCGAGATCCGCCCGTAGCCGTTCCCGCTCCGCGTCCTGCGCAGATAGCGCTTCTCGCAGTCTGGCGCCTTCAGCGATCGCGGCATGCAGGTCGCGCGTCAAGCGCTCGGCTTCGGCGGAGGATACTTCGGCCGTGTCGCGCGCTACGGCGGCGGCTGCTTCGGCTTCACGACGCGCGTCGGACGCGCCCCGCAGGACCCCTTCCGCAAGTGCCAGCGTGCGCAGCAGCTCCGCCGCGGCAGCCTCAGCCTTATTCGCGCGCTCCTGCTGCTGCGCCAGCTCGGCTTCAAGACCGCGCGCCCGCGCCTCCGCCGCGCGGCCGCTCGCCAGAAGGCCGGCAATCGTCTCGGCCACGGTAATTGCGCCCTCGCGCCCGAGCCGCGAGGCGGCGTGCTCTGCCGGAGCTCGCCGGAGCTTGTAACGGTCGATCACCTCGACAGGCACCGCGACGCGGTCACCTCCGTCGTTGCCGCGCATTCGCTCCCAACCCTGGCGGGCGGCAAGGCGGCGGAAGCTTTTGACCTTGATGCCGAGCTCTTGCGCGCCCTCGGCATGTCTGAACCAACGAACGCCTTCCCGAGTGTCGCCGCTTTCCAATCCCGCTCCCCCTCACGTCTTACCCTCGTTGCCTCGCGTCGGAGCGCACCTACGGGATGCGGCGGTTAAACAGAAGGTGGCGACCTCGCAGTTGGCGGCCTGCCGCCGCGAATGAGCCAATTAAGCGACGGTGCTTGCGGCGTAGCCCATCAGCAGAACGAGCATCGTTTCGGTGTTCGCGTGTCGAAACCGGTTCTTGCCTTTCGAGTTTGCGCGTTGTTACCGTTCGTCGCGCGCTGTGCGGCGCGCAGTCGTTGAGGAAGGCAGGGTCAAACGGTGGGGGAAACTCTCACACGGCCGTCACGGTCGGTGCGGGCGCGGGAGCTATTCACCTTCCTGCTGCTCGCGGTTTTCATCTGGCCCTTCATTGCGGTCGGAGTCGTCGCGGGCTGGGGATTCGTAGTCTGGATGTACCACGTGCTGGCCGGACCGCCAGGGCCGGGCTGACCCCGTGTACCCGCCCAAGCCCCACGGCGCTCGGCCCGTCGAACTGCACATCTCCAGCCTGGTCGTGCACAGCCTGCCGCGGCACGCGGAGACAGTGGCTATGCGCATCGCCGCGATCCCTGGCGCCGAGCTTCGTGGGAGCGCCGAAGGGGGCAAGCTCGTCGTGTTGCTCGAAACGTCGAGCGAATCCGAGATCGTCGAGCGGCTGAACGCCATCCAGCTGCTCGACGGCGTGCTCGCCGCGACACTCGTCTTCCATCACGTCGAACCGATCGAGCCTGCCCAGGCCAGCAGCGGGGAGTGCGCGCCATGCACGCGTCACGTCGGGAACTAATCAAGGCTCAGGCCGCTGCCGCGGCCGCCATGGCAGCCGGCATCGCGATGCCCGCCTCGGCCCAGAACGTGCCGGTCGGCGACGAGCTGCGCCTAAAGTGGGACAAGGCGCCCTGCCGTTTCTGTGGCACCGGCTGCGGCGTGATGGTCGCGACGCGTGACGGGCGCGTCGTCGCCACCCATGGCGACATGCGCGCCGAGGTGAACCGCGGCCTGAACTGCGTGAAAGGCTACTTCCTCTCCAAGATCATGTATGGCGCTGACCGGCTGACCCGGCCGCTCATGCGCATGCGCAACGGGCGTTTCGACAAAGAGGGTGAGCTCCAGCCCGTTAGCTGGGACCAGGCTTTCGACACCATGGCCGCGCATTGGAAGCGCATCCTGCGGGAGAAGGGGCCGACCGCGGTCGGCATGTTCGGCTCCGGCCAGTGGACGATGTTCGAGGGCTACGCCGCAAGCAAGCTGATGCGGGCTGGCTTCCGGTCCAACAATCTCGACCCCAATGCGCGGCACTGCATGGCCTCGGCCGCCGTGACCTTCATCCGCACCTTCGGCAGCGACGAGCCGATGGGCTGCTACGACGATTTCGAGCATGCCGACGCCTTCGTGCTCTGGGGCTCGAATATGGCGGAGATGCACCCGATCCTCTGGACGCGGGTGACCGACCGACGCCTCTCGGCGTCGCATGTGCGTATCCACACCCTCTCTACTTATGAGCACCGGACGACGGATCTCTCCGATGCGTCGCTGATCTTTAAGCCGGGTAGCGATCTTGCGATCCTGAACTACATCGCGAACCACATCATCCAGTCCGGCGCCGTGAACCGTGACTTCGTGCAGAAGCACGTCAATTTTCGCCTGGCCAACACCGATATCGGCTACGGCCTGCGGCCCGACCATGTGATGGAGCAGCGCGCGCAGCACGCCGATGACGCGCAGGTCTCGCAGGCAGCCGACTTCGATGCTTATGCGAGGTTAGTAAGCGAATACACGCTGGACCGTGCGAGCGAGATCTCGGGCGTGCCGAAGGTGCAGCTCGAGGCGCTGGCCAGGCTCTACGCCGACCCGAAGACCAAGGTCATGTCGCTCTGGACAATGGGGTTCAACCAGCACGTCCGTGGTGTCTGGGCGAACCACATGGTCTACAACATCCATCTGCTGACCGGCAAAATCGCGGAACCCGGCAACAGCCCGTTCTCGCTGACGGGGCAACCTTCGGCCTGCGGCACGGCGCGCGAGGTCGGCTGCTTCGCCCACCGCCTGCCAGCTGACATGCTCGTGGCGAACGCCGATCACCGCAAGCTAGTGGAGGAGATCTGGAGACTGCCGGCCGGACTGCTCCCGGGGCAGGTCGGCTACCACGCCGTGCAGCAGGACCGCATGCTGAAGGACGGCAAGCTGAACGCCTACTGGATCATGTGCAACAACAACCTCCAGACGGCGCCGAACACCAACAACGAAACTTATCCCGGCTACCGCAACCCCGAGAACCTCGTCGTCGTCTCCGATGCCTATCCGACCGTCACAGCCGGCGCCGCCGACATCGTCCTGCCGACCGCGATGTGGGTCGAGAAGGAAGGCGCCTACGGCAATGCAGAGCGGCGCACCCAGTTCTGGCGTCAGCTCGTGGACGCGCCGGGCGAGGCGCGCTCCGACCTCTGGCAGGTCATGGAGTTCTCGAAGCGCTTCACGACAGACGAGGTCTGGCCGGCCGAGATCCTGAACGCCGCGCCGGACTACCGCGGCAAGACGCTGTTCGACGTGCTGTTCCGGAACGGGCAGGTGGACGCCTTCCCGCTCTCCCAGCTTAGCCCGGATCACAACAACACGGAATCAAAGGATTTCGGCTTCTACGTGCAGAAGGGGATCTGGGAAGAATACATCCGCTGCGGCAACGGCCACGGCCATGACTACGCGCCCTTCGACACCTATCACGAGGTACGCGGGCTGCGCTGGCCGGTGGTGAACGGGCAGGAGACGAAGTGGCGCTACCGCGAGGGGCTCGATCCCTATGTCGAGCGCGGAAGCGGCATCCAGTTCTACGGAAACCCCGACAAGCGCGCGAACATCGTCGGCGCGCCCTACGAGGCGCCCGCCGAGACGCCGGATTCAGAATACGACCTCTGGCTCGTCACCGGTCGCGTGCTGGAGCACTGGCACTCCGGCTCCATGACGCTGCGGGTGCCGGAGCTCTATCGCGCCTTCCCGGGGGCCGTACTGTTCATGCACCCCGAGGACGCGCAGCGCCGCGGCTTCCGGCGTGGGCAAGAGGTGCGCATCATCTCCCGTCGCGGCGAGATCCGCTCCCGCGTCGAGATCCGCGGCCGCAACCGGGTGCCGCGCGGCCTGGTGTTCGTCCCCTTCTTTGATGCGAGCCAGCTCATCAACAAGGTCACGCTGGACGCGACGGACCCGATCTCGAAGCAGACCGACTTCAAGAAGTGTGCCGTGAAGGTGGTCGCGGCGGCGGAGCGCCCGGCCGTGAGGCCGGCGTCCGCGCCCGATCAGCGCGGAGCGCCCCGCTGATGCGCCGGCCGTTTGCCGTCTTCGCGGCGCTGGTGGCGCTTTGCATCGTCGCTGGCGGTCTGATGGCCCAAGACGCGCCGCGGCTTCGAGGGCCCGAGCCCTTCACGACCGAAGCACCCGCACCGCCGTTGCCTCGCCCGGTCACCAACGACGTGCGCGTGCGTCGGAACTACCCCGATCAGCCGCCCGTCATCCCACACGCGATCGAAGGGTATGCGCTCGACCTCAACGCCAACCGCTGCATGTCGTGCCACTCGCGCCGTTTTACGGAACAGAGCCAGGCGCCGATGATCTCCGTCACGCATTACCAGGACCGGGAAGGCAATACGCTGGGCGGCCTCGCGCCTCGGCGCTACGCCTGCCTCGCTTGCCACGTCCCACAGACCGAGGCCCGGCCGCTCGTCGAGAACCGCTTCCAGGACATGGACGCGCTCACGGAGCCGGAACGTCCGGGCAGCAGCAGGGGTGGCCGCTAATGTCGGCGACCGGAGACACGGATCCCCGCGCCGCCGGCCCGACGCAGCGGCCCGGCTTCGCCCGCCGGTCGTGGCGCTGGTTCCGCGGCCTACCTGTCGTGCGTACGGCGCTGTCCCCGGCTCGGACGCTGAGCCTTGCCTTCCTGACGCTCGGCGGCTTCGTGGCCGGCGTGATGTTCTGGGGCGGCTTCAACACGGCACTGGAGTTCACCAATCGCCCAGCGTTTTGCATCGGTTGCCACGAGATGCGAAGCAACGTCTTCGAGGAGCTGCAGGGCACCATTCATCACGTCAACCGATCCGGCGTTCGGGCCGGCTGCCCGGACTGCCACGTCCCGCACGAGTGGACCAACAAGATTGCGCGTAAGATGCAGGCCTCGATGGAGGTGTGGGGCCATCTCTTCGGTACCATCAGCACGCGCGAGCGTTTCCTCGACCACCGACGCACCATGGCGGAGCGGGAGTGGGCGCGGATGACGGCAAACGACAGCCTGGAATGCCGCAACTGCCACACGGCGGAGGCGATGGACCTGACGAAGCAGAACCCGCGCGCCGCGTCGGCGCATGAGCGATTCCTGTTTACCGGGGAGCGGACCTGCATTCAGTGCCATCGGGGCATCGCCCACCGCCTGCCCGATATGCGAGGCGTGCCGGGATGGCAGTGATCCGGCGCGCGCTTTTGCTACTGACTGTCGCCGGCGCGGCGCGCGCACAGACCGCTGCGGTGCCGAATGAGGGGCCCTTGCGGGCTCTCTACGGCTTGGCGGATCTGCAGCGCCGTGCCGCGACAGTTGCTGCCAGTCGCGATACCAGGCCGGAGGTGAAGACCTTTGCCGCGGAGATGGCGGCTTGGCGCGAGGTCCAGCTGCCCCGCCTGCGCGACTTCCTCTCCGGCCGCGGCATCGCCTCGCTCGACATGACCGAAGACCAGCGCACCGTATGGCAAGCGCTGGAGCCGCTTGACCACCTCGAACTGAGCCGACGCTATGCAGAGGTGCAGGTCCAGGCGCTGGATCTGGAGGTCCCGGCCTATGAAGCGGCTTTGGCCAGCACCGACCCGTCGGTACGCGCGCTGGCCGAGGAAATGCTCCCGACACTCCGCCGCGTGCTCGACAGGGCAAGGCAGGTTCATGACGGCGTAAAGCCCTGAACGCTTGAGCTCTTCGGGCAGCTTGGAAGAGATACGGCTCAACGATGCGTGCTTGTCCTGCACCGCAGCAGCATGGCATCCCGGCGAGCATGCGCCCCGAGCAGCTCTTCCTGCGACATGCAGCCGTCATCGCCTTCGTCATGTCGCTGTTGTCTACGCCTCTACAAGCCGCCGGCGGCAGCGTGACATTGGTCGTAGATGGCGTCACCGCAGGCGAAGGGACGATACGGATCGCTATTTGCCGGCGGGAGCGCTTCCTATCGGAGGACGCGGACTGTCCCTGGGGCGCAAGCGTCCCGGCGAGCGGTTCGACGGTCCGCGTCGAGATCCGCGATGTACCGCCGGGCACCTACGCGGTTCTCGGCCACCAAGACAGCAATTCCGACGGCCGCATTAACCGATGGCCCATCGTCGGCCTACCGACTGAGCCGCTCGGCTTCCTTGCGGGTCGGTGGCATCCACGCCTGCGGCGCGCTCCCACTTTCGACGAAGCCGCCATCGTCTGGCCCCGAGAAGGCAGTACACTGCGCGTCGAACTTTACCCAACCGCCTCCTGGTTCTGAAAAGGTCTCTGAAGTTGCCCGTTTCTGTGGACGGTTGGCTGGTCAAGGCTTTTCTCGGCCATGGCCCAGCTTTCGAATTCGACGCTGCGTTCGGCCAGCGTGGCATTTCGCGGCGGCCACAGTGACCTTCGTCTGCAACAGATATCAGCGGCACCCCGCACAGGTCACCATCCCGCGCTTTTCCCGCGCCGGCTCGATCACATAGCCGCACCGACGGCAGTTCGCGCCGTCGTCGTTCGAGTCGAAGGGGCCGGCGACGCGCCTACGCGGTGCGACAGCCGTTTGCTTGCGAGGTCGCCCTGGGCCGCGGCGAGGTGCGACGACGAGCTCTGGGTCAGGAACGGCAGGCTCAGCTACTGCCGCCGGCACCGACGGCGACCTCGGCGGCATGACATGGAAGGTCGGTGTCATCGGCGCGGCGATACTGGGTTTCGGCGCGTCGGGGAACGCAGGCGGTGCGTCGCGAGCGGGGAAACTGTCTTCCCACGATGCGGCGCGAACCCCGAGGGAACGCGGCCTGGCCTGTTCGCGCGCGCGGCCGGGGGCGCCGGAGCGGACATGCACGACCTCGACCGTCCTGCTGCCCCGGGTGCCGCGCTGGGGCACGTTGCGGACCTCGCGGCGCTCCGCGGTGGGAGACTTATCGTCCCGGAAACGGGCGAAGACGCGGTCGATCTCGGACATGGGTCTCCAGAAGATTAGCTGCTCGCGTGCCGGACAGCTGTTCGCTGCCGAGGCTTGAGGGCGCGTGAGAGAGTTAGTGCGGCGGATCGCCTGAGCAATCGCAAGCCTGAATTTCGCGGCGGGGTCCCGACAAAAGCGATTCGCGATCAACGACTTAAGCTTGAGGGTAAAATCGGCCAACCCTCAAGGTTCGGAGACTCTCCGCTCTCTCCGGCCCGAATTTGACGGTGATTCCGCCTTCGAACCATCAAGGTCTGTACGGAAACCTCTGCCAAACTTGGGCTTCAGCGCGGTGCGCCGTCGAGGAGAGACGGGTTGTGAGAAGACCGACTGGAGCAGCGGTGGAAACCGAGAACACAACTTTCTCTGGTGCGGGGTAGTTGCTGCCCCTCTATCCGACAGAAGGGGCCCAGAAGCAGACGACCGGAAACCAAGGCGGAAACGTCTCTCCCCGGCTTTCGCTCAAGTTCGAGCTTGTTGGACAAGGTCCCGCGCGATGGGCTGCGCAACTCGGCCGGCCGAGGCGCAGCTAGCTCACCGTGCGCAGCTCCCCGAGCATCGTCGGAATCAGCTCACTCACGGTCGGATGGATGTGCATGGTCCGCTCGATCGCCGTGTACGGCGCCCGCGCGCTCATGACGTCGAGCAGCGAATGGACGATCTCATCTGCTTCGATGCAAAGCAGGGCGGCGCCGAGGATGAGCTTCGTCTCGCCGTCCACCAGCACCTTCATGAAACCCTGCGTCTCACCTCGTTCGCGCGCGCGGGCAACGCGGGTCATCGGGATGTGACCCTTGAGCGCTGGCTTGCCGGTCGCGCGCACCTCGGCCTCCGTCATGCCGGCGCGGCCGAGCGGCGGGTCGGTGAACAGCGCATAGGCCGTGATCCGAGCCGAGACACGGCGTGAGTCGCCGTCCAGCAGATTGGCCGCGACGATCTCATAGTCGTTGTACGAGGTATGGGTGAAGGCGCCCTTCCCGTTGGCGTCGCCGAGCGCCCAGATGCCTTCCGCACTCGTCCGAAGCTCGTCGTCAACCGCGATGAAGCCGCGTGCGTCCAGCTTGACGCCGGCGGCCTCAAGGTCGAGATCCTCCACGTTCGGCCGCCGTCCGACCGCCAGCAGCAGGTCGCTGCCCACAACTGAGAGGGGCTGGTTCGCGATGGTGGCGTCCACGCGCACTCCGGAGGCGTGCGGCGCGACGGTGGGATCACGGATCCCGCAGCGCACCGCGATGCCCTCAGATTCCAGGATTTCACGGATGGTGGCGGAGACGTCCGGATCCTCACGCGCGATCAGCCGATCCGCATGTTCGAGGATCGTCACCTCGGATCCGAACCGGCGAAACATTTGCGCGAATTCCAGACCGATATAGCTGCCGCCCACCACGATCATGTGCTTCGGCACACGGTCCACGTCCATCATGGAGACGTTAGTGAGGTAGGGAACTTCGGAGAGGCCAGGCCAGTCTGGCACAAGGGGTCGGCCGCCGGTGTTGATGAAGATGCGCGAGGCGGTCAGGGCACGCGCGCCGACCGAAATCGTGCGCGGACCCGTGAACCGCGCTGTGCCCGCAACAAGGTCGAGGTTCTGCGTGCCGGACAGCCAGGCGCGGAGGCCGTCAAGCGACGCCTGCACCACCCGGTCCTTGCGCGCCTTCACGGCGGCCATGTCTACGCCGACCTCGCCGCCTATACGCACGCCGTAGTCCGCGGCACGTCGAGCCATGTGGGCGACGCGGGCGCTCGCCACCAGCGTCTTTGTCGGGGTGCAGCCATCGTTCACGCAGGTGCCGCCGAGGTGCTCGCGCTCGATCAGCGCCGTGCGCAAGCCGTGCTGCGCCAAGCGCACGGCAAGCGACGGGCCGGCCTGACCGCTGCCGATGACGACGGCATCGTAGCTCTCGACCATCCTGGCCTGCTCCTCATACCCAACCGAAGGGCTGACGCTATCCGAAGGTCGCACTGTAGAGCGACAGGCCGGGCGACGTGGCCTCGAGCTCCATGACCAGCTCGCCGTAACGTGTGCCGTCGACAACCGTGTACAGAGCAGGCCAGCCGATGCGGATTGTTCGCCACTCCTCCGTCCCGGATCTGACTCGCACCGTCGCGCCATCGGGCGCGCCCGCGACAAAGTGGACTTTCGCCGCGGAGTAGTGCAGCCGCAGCCTACCCTGGTCGGAGCGCAGAACCAACGGCTCGCCGTCCCTGGCCCAGCTTCCGTCGAGCTCGTAACGGTTGAGCCGCGGCCCGCCGGGGATGAAGGCGTAGGTTGCCACGCCCCGGCGAGGCGACTGTGCGGCTTCCTGCGGCGTCGGGTGGATCGCACCGAAATACATCTCCGGCGAAGCGACGCGCGAGAGATCCATGTCGTCCGGTGGATTCCGCCGGGCCACGTCCGGCGAGAGGCCGAGCAGCCCGCGGATGGTCCGCTCCATCTCCATCGCGTGGCCCTCGCCTTCGCGGAGCATCACGATCCGCGCCTCCCGATCGAGGATGTAGAAGCTCGGCCAGGCCCGGTTGCTCCACGCCCGCCAGGTCCGGTAGTCGTTGTCCTGGCCTACGGGAAAGCGGATGCCGTACTCGCGCAGCGCAAGCTCCACGTTAGCGCGGAGGTGCTCGAAAGCGAATTCCGGCGTGTGGATTCCGACGACCTGCAAGCCGGCAGGCCCGTATTCCTCGTGCCAGCGCTCGATATAGCTCATAGAGCGCAGGGCGTAGATGCAGGAATAGGTCCAGAAGTTCACGAGGCCCACCCTGCCGCGCAGCACCGCGGCATCAAGCGGCGCTGCAGCGTTCAGCCACTGGTCCACCAGGAAGGGTGGTGCTGCCGGTCCCACCGCCTGCGCCGCTTGCGGCAGGGCGCCCACCGTGGTCGCCACGGATGCAATTCCGGAAGACAGAAGGTCCCGACGGTACACTGCAAACATCCTCCAGAGAGCGTTGGCCGCCGGAGAGCGACCTTGGGCGTCTGCGCGTCGGGCCAGTCAACAGGCCTGCGGTGAAAACCCCAGAAAACCTGCCACTCAGCGCCGCGGTCCGTCTATCAGAGAGTGAGCCGCCCACGGGAACTGGTGGAGCGAGTGCTCCCGGATTCGAACCGTCGCCGGCACCGTAGAACTGGCTGCGAGAAGAAACTCGCCGAGACCTTTGGTCAACGCTGCTTTGATCCACTCCGTGGGTACAACACACGAGCGTGCGCGTCGCTGCGCTCAGACGCGCCCATTATCCCGTCCCGGAGGGGTCCCTCAGTCGAGGGACAAGTTCGCTGTGCCGCGCCGCGCCTTCGCTTTCTCGTTCGCAACGCTCCCCACGTCCGCATGCCCGTCATCTGGTCGGCGGCCTCCTTGTCCTTGCAGTCGCGCGCGAGCCGCCTCGTTGCAGCCGACCATTCAGCCACCAATAATTCCATTAAGGAAACAATCAATGTTCCGAAGCGTCGCGCAAGCCGTCCTGGCTTGCCTCATCGTCTGCCTTGGCAGCTTTCCTGCCGTGGCCGAAGACCCTGCAAGGCTGGAGATCGTTTGGCCGGCCGAAGGCATGGTCGTGCCGCTCGGCACGGATCCGGAGCGCGTGATCGGCGTTGTCGTGCGGAGCAACTTCACACTTCGGCCTGCCGGCCAGTGCGGGGCGGAGCCGCGTTGCGGTCATGTCCACATGAAGCTCGAACCGGACGGCGACACCTGCAACATCCCGGGTCGCCCGTACAACAGCATGAACAGTGACTTCGGCGGCGACTTGATCACCGCCCGATTCGGTCACTGCCCCATCGCCACCGGCCCGCACGTGATCGGAATTCTCCTGGCCGATGACCATCACCGGCCCATCCTTGTGAACGGTCAGCCCGTTACCGCACTTGTCCAGGTGACGACGCGGTAGTGGCTGGCATCCACGAAAAAGACCGCTTTCGCCGCTACACGGATCGCACGTGAAAGCGTGAGTGGTTTGCAGTGCCCCGCACGACCTGGGCGACCTTCATCGGCAAACCGTGCTGAGACGCCGCATACAATGGCGGCTGCCGCGCACTGTGGACGCGGCAGCCCGGCCGAGGATTCAGACTGTCACGCGGCTGCCGTCGAAGCGCGGTAAGCGTCTTCCCTCGACTGCCTTGCGGTGCGTGGTGCTGGTCGGCTGACCTGCGCGGCTACTGGGCGATGCGGAAGTCCGTTGTCGCCCTTACGCGTAGGGGTATGGGCGTTGCCGGACGGTCAGCGGGGCGAGGTGATCAGCGTGGTGCAGCGGCGGCGCCGCTGGACGACGGAGCAGAAGCTGGTCCTGGTCGAGGAGGCGATGCGTCCGGGCTCGTCGGTGGCGGGCGTCGCCGACCGCCATGGCATGAGCCGAAGCCTGTTGTTCGAGTGGCGGCGGCAGGCTCGCGAGGGGACGATGCCGGGCCTCGTGCGGATGGAGCCGGAGGTCCCGCCCACTCTGGTGCCGGTTCGCGTCGTCGAGGATCCACCGCCGCGGCCGCAGGCTCCCGCATCGCCACGTCCTGAACGGCCTGCGCGGTCCGGAGCGACGATCGAGCTGGTACTGCGGAACGGCCGTGTGCTGCGTGTCTCCGAGGCGATTGCGCCGGAGGTGCTGGGTCGGCTGGCGGCGGCGCTGGACAGCTGATGCTGGCGCTGCATGCCGGGATGCGCGTTCACCTCGCGCTCGGCGCGACGGACATGCGCAAGGGCTTCGACGGGCTGGCGGCGCAGGTGCAGACGGCGCTGAAGGCCGATCCGTTCTCCGGCCACCTGTTCCTGTTCCGCGGCAAGCGGGGCGATCTGCTGAAGGCGTTGTGGTGGGACGGCCAGGGCCTGGTGCTGCTGGCCAAGCGGCTCGAGAAGGGCAGGTTCATCTGGCCGACGATCGCGCGCGAGGGCGTGGTGACGCTGACGACGGCGCAACTGGCGATGCTGCTGGAGGGCCTGGATTGTCGCACGCCGACGCCGAGTTGGAAGCCCGAGATCGCGGTGTAGCCCCTTGCGCCGACGCGGCGCCGTCTGGGACGATTCCGGCGTGACGCCGCACGCCGACAGCGCACTGCCCGAAGACCCTGCCGCGCTGATGGCGATGATCGCGGCGCTGCGCGGGGAACTGGCCGAGGAGCGCACGGCCCGTCGCAGCGCGGAGCTCGGCCTGCAGGCCAAGACGCTGGAGGCAGAGCGGCTGCAGGTGCAGATCGCGCGGCTGCGGCACGAGCGGTTCGGGCGATCGTCGGAGCGCCTGGCGGGCGAGGTCGAGCAGTTGGAATTGCGGCTCGACGAGGTGCTGGCCGACATCGCTGCATCGGACACCGCGGACGCCGAGGACGAGGCGGCCAGCGCCAAGGCGCCGGAGGAGAAGGCGCGGCGACGCGGCCGCAAGCCGCTGCCTGACAGTCTGCTGCGGCGTGATGTCGAGCACCTGCCAGCTGAGGGCTGCACCTGCCGGACCTGCGGTGGTGCGCTGCGCAAGGTGGGCGAGGACGTCACCGAGATCCTGGAGTACCGCCCCGGCCGGTTCGAGGTGGTGCGCCACGTCCGGCCTGCGTTCTCCTGCCGGACCTGCGAGGCGATGACGCAGGCGCCGATGCCGTCGCTGCCGATCGAGCGCGGCAGGCCAGGCCCGGGATTGCTGGCCCATGTGCTGGTCTCGAAGTACTGCGACCACATCCCGCTCTATCGCCAGTCGGAGATCTACGCCCGCGACGGACTGGACCTGCCGCGCGGGCTATTGGCGGGCTGGGTCGGCAAGTCGGCGGAACTGGCCGAGCGGATGGCCACGTACATCGGCCGCCACGCTCTGGCCGGGCCGCGCGTGCATGCCGACGACACGCCGATGCCGATGCTCTCGCCTGGCCGCGGCAGGACGCAGGCCGCGCGGTTCTGGGCCTATCTGCGCGACGACCGACCATTCGGCGCTACGAGTTCACGCCGGACCGGAAGGGTGAGCATCCGCAGCGGCGCCTGCGGGACTTCGAGGGCATCCTGCAGGCCGACGCCTATGCTGGGTTCAACGCCCTCTACGAGAGCGGCCGCGTGGTCGAGGCGGCGTGCTGGACGCATGCGCGGCGCTACTTCCACGACGAGTTGCTAGCCAATGGCAGCCCGCTGGCGCGCGAGGCGATCGAGCGCATGCAGCCGCTGTTCGCCATCGAGGCGGAAATCCACGGCCAGTCACCGGAGGCGCGCCTCGCCGTTCGCAAGGCTCGCTCGGCGCCGGTGATGGCCGACCTGCACGCCTGGCTGGAGGCAACGCTGCGGCGGGTCTCCGGCAAGTCGGACCTGGCCAAGGCCATCCGCTACACCCTAGTGCAGTGGGCCGCGCTGACAACGGTGCTGCGCGACGGCCGCGCCTGCTTGCACAACAACGCCGCCGAGCGGCGGATGCGGCCGCTCGCGCTGGGGCGGAAGAACTACCTGTTCGCCGGATCTATCGAGGGCGGCAAGCGGGCCGCGATCATCTACACCCTGGTCGGCACTGCGGAGCTCAACGGCTGGGATCCGCAGGCCTACCTGCGCCTGCTCCTGGATCGCATCGCCGACCACCCGATCAACCGCATCGGCGAACTCGCGCCCTGGAACCTCCGGCCCGACGCCGTCTGAGCTGCGTCAACCCGCCGACGCCGTAGCCGTCAGCGCACGCTTACGAAGCGCGTGAAGGAGAAGCCTTCGAAGTCTTCACGGAGCGTTGCATGCTCGTCGCACAGTATCCCGATCGCCACTGCTTCGCCGACGGCCATGCCGGCCGAAGCGTCGCTCCGCCAGTGGATGCCCGACCAATTCCGGCCCATGGCGAAGTTCGTGGCCAGCGGCGGACCGGCATAGGGGACGAGCCGCGTCGGATCGCGTGGATCGGGCTGGACCGGATCGACGATCACCACGCTCTCGTCGAAGAAGGCCTTCAGCATCGTCGCGGTGGAGCCGGCGACGCTGGCCCCGCCACCCGGGTAGGCCGAGAAGGGGGGGGCGAGCCGTCGGGGAAGCTGTGCGACAGCAGGTGAGTACCCTGCTTGGTTCGCGTTCGATCCAGCGCCTCCGACTTCAGGAACGCCTCATGCACCGGGTAGTCGGTGACGCCATTGACCAGCCGCTGATGCGCCAAGCCGCCATATGCCTCCGGCCGCAGCGTGCGATGCACGAACCACTTCTGCCAATAGGCCGCACGAGCGGCGCGATTTACGCCCTCGCCGACCATGGCCTGGATATGTGGCAGCCGAAACTCGCGGAGCCTCCGCCTTGGCTGCGCAAGCGGCGGTAGGGATTCGAGGGGTTCAGCGCCGGTGACGCCGCAGGGAACATGCCGCCGTAGCGCGGGTCCGGCCCGCCTGCCGGGGTCGCCAGCAGCAGTGGCAGCGCGCCGGCGAGCGTAACGGCCTGGCGGACCAATTCACCAAGGTCCCGCCCGGTGGCGATGTAGCGAGGCGTCGGATCAAAGCGCGGCTGCCCACGCGGCGGCTCGCCGTTTTGCGCGAGCAGCCAATCCTCATAGCCCATCAAGAACTCGCTCTCGCCGATGTGGACACCAGCGGCGAGGCTGGACGGTCGCCAGTTGTCAAGGAGGATGGGTGATTAACCCGGAATGCGCGGCGGCGATCCGAAAGCACGTGCGAAGTGGCTGGCCACTGCCTGCCAGCACCCCATCCTGCGACGCCGCCAATGTGGCACTTACCGCCGTCAGGCTTCGCTGCGTTTGAGCAGCTCCAGCAGTTCTTCTGGGACAGGTTCGGCTGCGACGTCGTCATACGCCTGTCGCAGGCTGGACCGTAGCCAGAGGTCGAGGGCGTCGCCTTTCAAAGCCTTCTCGCTGCTACTTCATTCGGCACAGCTTCTCCGCGCTGCTTTGCAGCTGAGGCGAATTGGCAGACCATAAGCCTTCACCTTTCTCGGCCATCGGGCCCGGTGCCGGACGTAAGTTGACGCGCGGCGCGCCAGCTCGCTGCGATGCTGGAGGCCCGGAAACGGCCGCGCGTCACGCTCCCGCTCTGTTCGTCTACCAATGTGCGGAGCGAAGACATTCTCCTGAAGATTGTGCTGGTTGAGGGTTGTGTCCGCGTCGGGAAACAATTTGTCCGAACAGGAAAAGCCTTCTCCGTACGAGCGCTCTATGTCGCAGTGCCGGAAGCCACCCTGCCGAATGAGACATGAACCACTCTCAGAAGACCATTAGCGAAGCGAGATGACGATCAATACCAGTGTTGCGGGTGGCGCGGAGCACGACGTTCGGCAGCGCTTTAAATGGCTACTTCCCTTAGCACTCTCGCTGCCGCTGCTTGTCCTAACCGCCTTTGCCTGGCTCGCCTGGCGAGATGTGTGGCGATCGGCGAGCTTCGAACTAACGCGCGGTGCCGAGGCAGCTGCAGAGTACGCGCTGCGCGTGCTCGACAATGACCGGCTTGCCGCCGATCTCGCCAACCGTGTCCTACGCGGCCTGTCGGACCAGGAGATTCGTGCGCGTGAGGGCGAGTTGCATCGTGAGTTGCAACAGCTCTTGCCGTCGTTGCCCGGCGTGCTGACCGTCGCTGTGCTCAACCGCAATGCGGAGCTTCTGCTCACCGCCAATACCTTTCCGGTGCCGCGCGGCGTGCGCGTGCCAGACCGAGAGTGGATGGTCGCCCTTCGAGCGCCAGATGCGCCGGACCTGCACGTGAGCGCGGTCACTACCGGCCGCGTTGATGATAACGTCTTTTTTGCGGTCAGCCGGCGCCGTACCGAGAGCGGCAACGGGCGGTCGCCGGGTGCCTTCGACGGGGTGATTCAGGCGTCGGTGGATCCGGTTCGCCTGTCGGCAGACCTTGCTGCGATAGGTGGCGAGCACGATGTCGCGGCGCTCCTACGCGTCGATGGCGCCCTGCTTGCCCGCAGCACCGGCTTTCCGTTCCCGCCCCCACAGATCCCGCCGCGGAGCCCGTTTCGAGACGCCGCTTCCGCGGGACAGGTCAGTGGCACGTATATGGGCCAAACGCTCGGCCTGTCGCCGGCCGAGGGCGTCGCCGAAGCCCACCTTATCGCGTTCCGCCGCGTCCGGGACTTGCCCCTCTATGTAACCACAGCGCGTCCAACGACCGCTATCGTCGCGCGGTGGCGCCGAACGGTCGCGCTGCAGCTTGCCCTCGGGTTGCCCGCGTGGATGGCGCTGGTCGGTTGCGCGCTGCTGTTGCGCCGCACCCAAATCAAGCTCGTTGTGGCGAATACGAGCCTAGAGCAGCGCATCGCGGAGCGCACCGCGGCTGTGCGAGAGGGTGAGGCAAGATTGCGTATTGCCCAGCAAGCAGCACAGATCGGCACGTGGGTCCTCGAGCCGCTCACCGGCGAGGTTGTTTGGTCGGATGAGCAGTATGCTCTTTTCGGCATGGATTGCCGACGCGACGGGCCGGTGAATTATACCCGCTTCCTCGATGACGTTGTTTATCCGCAGGACCGCTTACTCGTCGACGCAGCAACCGTGTCTTGCTTCGCGTCCGGCGAGTTCGAGGCCGATTTCCGCGCGTGGCGGCTTAGGTTGGACGGAACGCGCGAGGTGCGCTGGATCACCGGGCGCGGGCGTCGCGTGGCGGCTCCGGACGGCGGACCTGGGCAAATCTTCGGCGTCAACGTGGATATCACCGAGCGTAAGGTTGTCGAAGCTCAGCTTGCGGCCAGCGAGGCCGAGTTCCGCGCCATCTTCGAGAACTCGATTGTCGGCAAATCCCAGACCGATCCAGAGACGTTGCGCTATGTCCGCGTTAACAAAAGCCTCTGCGAGATCACGGGCTATAGCGAGCAGGAATTGCTCAGTATGACGTTCCTCGACGTCACCCATCCGGAGGACCGGGCCGGCAACGAGGCCGGCTTCAGGGCAGCAGTTGCTGCCGGCGAGCCTTATCGGGTGGAAAAGCGAGTGCGTCGCAAGGACGGCGCAATCCGCTGGGTGCTTATTTCAGCGTCGCTGCTGCCCGCCACGGCGGTGCGCCAGGCACGAGCAATCTCCGTCATGCAGGACATCACCGAGCGCCGCCGCGCGGAGGAACGACAGGCACTGCTGGCCGGCGAGTTGGACCACCGCGCGAAGAACGCGCTGGCAGTGGTGCAGGCCGCGCTGCGCCTCACCCCAAAATGCGATGCCCATGCCTACGCGCGTGCCATAGAGGGCCGCGTTGCCGCGCTGGCACGGGCGCACACGATCCTTGCAGTTGGTAAGTGGGAAAGGGCGGCACTCCGCGAGTTGATCGAGGCCGAATTGGCGACATTTCAGCCTGACGCAAGCGGCGAGGCGGATGCAGTCACGTCGTATCAGCGAGTGATGCTAAACGGCCCCGATTTGCCGTTGGCGTCTCAAGCGGTGCAGGCGATTTCGATGGCGCTGCACGAACTTGCAACCAACGCAGCTAAATATGGTGCGCTCTCCGTGCCGGAGGGGCGCGTGGTCGTGTGTTGGAAGCTGGACGGTCAGTTCGGCCAGCTCGTTCTGACTTGGCGTGAGTGCGGCGGGCCACGTTTGACGGGCACCCCGTCACGGCGCGGCTTCGGCTCGCGGGTTATCGAGGCGACGGTGCAGAACCAACTCGGCGGCCGCGTGGAGTGCGATTGGGATGACGCGGGGCTAGTCTGCACCATTGCGGTGCCTATCGCGCGTGTCCTGGCGGATCTATGCCGGGAGAGTGCGGTCTAACTGGGCACTGCCGCGGTTCGCAAGCCGCAACTAAGACGGTTCATGTTCGCAAGTCTACGCCCTAGACCTCCGACGCAATTTGTTTGTGCGCCTGGCCTTCCGCTGCCTTGCGATTCCACTCTGTCGCGCTGCAGCCAAAGCGGGAGCGGAACCAGCGTGAAAGCGCGCTCGACGCTTCGAAGCCAAGCGCTGCCGCTAGTTCCTTTAGCGGGCGCCGACCGCTAGAAAGGTGCTGCCGCGCCAAGTCTTGGCGAACCTCGTCGATTAGTCTCGCATAGCTCGTTTTCTCGCGGGCGAGATGCCGGTGCAGCGTTCGCTCGCCCAGGCCGAGCCGCTCCGCTACTGCCGCGGCGGAGCACAGGCCGGTAGGCAGCAGCCACGCGATAGTCTGACGTGCACGCGCTGTAGTGCCCGGTATGTTCCGGGCCAGGAGCTCGTCGAGACGCGCGCTGGCTTCGCGGACCAGCAGCGAATCCGACACTGCCCGACGGCGCTCTATTGACTCCCTGGAGCATACGAAGCCAGTCACGACCGCATCGAATTGCAGCGGAACTCCAAAGATTCGCCGCTGCGACGACAGGTCATGCGGCGCCGGATGCGGGAAACAGACCAGCTCGGGCTGCCACAGTTCGCCGAACAGCTCATGGAAGCCGCGGTGCGCGACGGCAAGGACCATCTCCGTAAGCTGCCGAACCCGGTCGACATGCGGGACGAAAATACCAGGACTGATGATGCAGCTAGCTTCCAGTGGTACGAGACGAAGCGAGAGCGCCTCGCTATGCAACCTTACGTATCGTGCGATTGCCTGGGTGCCCTCGCGCAAGTTCGGCGCCTCGGTAGCGATTACACCTAGAAGCCCGAGATTGGATATCCGCCGCGTCTCTCCGAGACGCACACCGAAATCTTCGATCCCGGCCGTGCTCGCCGACAATTCCAAAAGGTTTGCGACCTGTGCGACCGGGACCCGAAGATCTGGCCGCTCCAAAGCCAGACGCGGCAGCCCGACTTCCTTGGCGAGGCGCTCCGGTTCAAGTCCGAACGACCGGGCGACGCTGGAATAGCCGGTCAACGCGGCGCTACGCACGAGCGGGAGCATGGGTGTACACTGTCCTAACCGCACAAATCACGTCCGCCGCCACTAAAAGAACGAAGGGTGGCTGGAAGGCGCGACGGGCCGCGCAAAGCCGACCATGGAGCTCCGCACCACCTCCAGTCGCAATGTCGCGATTGGGCGGGCTTCATCGCCGGTGTCTGCCGCGCCGCCGTCGCGCTGCTACTCGATGACAGCGGCGCGGCGGCCGAGCGCGATCAGCGAGCCACCGTTATAGGTAATGGTGGCAAGCAGTAGCGGCACGGTGAGGCGCGCGATGCCGGCCAGCTCGGTGCTGCCCGTAACAGCTTCCAGCCTGCGCTTGATAATTGCCTCACTCCACAGGAGAAGATGCCCCGGACGGCAGCGCTGGCCCGTCCTCGCCTTGAAGCAAGCCGGGGCCGTGGCAGGCTCCGGCTCCGTGGGATCGGAAGAGGTCGACGCCATGTTTGATACGACGATCACCGGGACGACTTCGCCCAACGGCACGATCGGGGGCGCCGGCAACAACACAGTCCTCGGCGCGCCCGGCGGGAACACCGATACGGGCGCCGGCGGGACCGCGGACGCCGATACGCTGGCCGGCGCCAGTGGCAACGACTCATTTCAATCCGCGACGCGATCGCGCTGCGCGCCGCGCGGGACGACATGGAGCAGGAAGCTATCGTCGCACGCTGCCGGGGCTAATGTTTAGTCCAAGGCTTTAATGGCGGAGACCTCTCCTCGGCATCGAGGGATGCGCTCTTGGACGCCGTGCCGCCGAACAGAGCAAAGTGCTGACGAACGTTCCGGTCGCTCGCACCCTTCCAGTGCCCGTACACCCAATCGGGCGCAAGTAGCATCGCGGCTTGCGGCGCCAGCAGTGCGGCCAGGTCGCCCCATCGGCGTCATGACACGCGGTAGCGCTGGTCCGCAGATTCGAGCGCGTTCAGCCGTCGATGAAACCGGCGACGTCCCTGCTTGGGCCGCGGTTCTGGTGACGTTCTTGCGGCTTTTCACGCGCGCTTCGCTTCCCGTTCCTCTTGCGCGCGGGCTCGAGACGCCGCGAGCACGGCAGATTGCGATCCGCTATCGCGGCCAGCAGCCTTGGCCTTCCGCTGGAAGCGGAGCAGCAACATGAATTCAAGCAGGAAGCAGGCGGCCAGAAGGCTGATCAGGGTGCCGCTGACGGCGGCAGTCAGTGCCGCGAGCACTAAGTGTGAGTCCGCTCGCCGTCACTTTATCGTATCGATACACGCTTGTTGACTCTTACATAACCGCAAGTCATCGTTGCAAAGCTCAATGTCGCTTTTTTGGACATACAGCAGCAAGGAAGGACCATCGTGCGCAATCAAATGCGGGCGCTTACGCGTCGTGTGACGGACCTGAGCCTGAAGGTCGCGAGCGACAGGAGGGGTGTGACGGCGGTGGAGTACGGCGTGATTGCGGCGCTGATCATCGTCGTCTGTATCGTCGCGCTAGTGACGGTAGGGACCAACCTCAACACCACTTTCACTACCATCGGCGGAAACCTCACCCGCTGAGATCGGGCACAGCAGACCCACCGAGGGATCGGACACGAGTACGCAGGCCGTGAGGCCTGCGGTCCGGATCCCTTCCTGCCGCGTCCGGCGCAAGCTTTTGGCATTCCTTGTTGCGTAATGGGGAGGCTGCTGTGCGCTCGATCCGCTGGATTATCACCGCTGTGGCGTGCGGCACCTTCGCATGGTGCTTTATCCTGATTTCGGTAACGCGCCCCGACGTGTTGCCGACGCTTGCAAGCCTTTTGGCCGGCTGCTTCCTCCTTGAATTGCTAATGCTGCTCCGCTCTCAGCGGAAGGCTAAAGCGACCGCCGCGCACGACAGCGACGTGAGCCTGCGCGCGCACGCCACCCCGGAGGTCCGGCACCGAGCGGGTGTCGAGGAAGGGGCGGGTTAACAAGATGCCCGTGAAAAGCGTGGCGAACATCACCAGAACTTCGGCCGGCTGATCGAAAATCGAAAAGGGGGGGCATCGGGGCAGAGGATGTACCGCCCATCAGCGCGCTCCTCGTCACCAGGGCGACACGCGCGAACTCACAAACGGTACGCGCCGTACGCGATCGGCAGCGTCTCCTCGCCAAGCACCTGATCAAGTCCGCCGCTGCTGGCTTGACCGCCGGTGAGGGTCAGGGCCGCTCGCGCCGTTTCAGCGCAAGGGCGGATCAGGATGAGGGTGAGCATCCACCTCCTCTGGCGGCGCGTCCAAAAAGTTGGCCCGTGACGCCGAATACAACTTGACGAATTCCGCATCTCAACTTTTGATTGACGCGCCGTCGTTCATGCACGGGAAGGGGAGGCCCATGCGGCCCATCATTGCCTTCGCGGGAAGCGCCATCCTTTGTTGGTCGGTGGCCACCCTACTCACGGCCCCAGCAGCTGACCGGCCCTTGCTGATCGTCGCAGCAATCCTCGCTTTCGTCGTGCCTGTGGTGTTGGAGGTGCGATATAGCGCCCAGAAGCTGCGCGTAATGCGCCGGGAGCGGGAGCAGGACGCCCGCTCGCCGATGCGGGCGCGCGGCTAGGTTAGGCGGCAGGGACGACGCCCGTGGACCGGGGTGAGAACTGCCGGCAGGCCGCCTCGTCGGACGCCCATCGACGGGCGCTTGCCCCGACACTCGCCGAGGTGGAGCAGGCCGTCGGCGACGGCGATGCGGAGGCAGCTCTGCAGGCCTGCCTGGGTGCGCTTTCGCAGTCAGGGCGCGCAGCGCTGCTGGCGACCCTGCGTCGCATGGAGGCCGACCCGGGGGGGCCGGCACGCCGGCGATCGGACCTCGCCGCCTTCGCCGAGGAGGTCGAGGCCCTAGCAGTTGGCTCTGTCGACAGCTGACGCGAGGTCGCGCTTCGGCTCACGCAGGCTTTCGCGCGCTGGGCCGGGATGATGGCAGCCGCCGCCGAAGTCCCTCGCCCGCCCGGGTTACGGCCGCTCGCGCCGCTCCAGCGCGCGCTCGACGCGATCAAGCGCGCGGAGCGTCGCCGCCTGCTGCGCTAGCAGTGAGGCGAGGTCTGCCCGCATCTGCCCGATGATCTCGCGGTCGCGTTGGTCGGCGGACTCAAGCGCACTTAGGCGCCGCATGACGTCCGCTGCCGCACCCTCGCGCCCCTGCTCCAGCACTGCGGCGCGGCGGTCGAGCGCGATCAGCGCGCCGCCGGCCCAGATGACCATCGCGAGCAGCAGCGGCACGCCGACGCGCGAGAGGGCAGCCAGCGCGGTGCTGCCCGCGACAGCTTCCAGCGTGCGCTTCATCGTTGGGCTACTCCCCCTGCGGCGCGCCCGCAGCGCGGAACAGATCATCCAGGCTGGCGTCCGCGATACCGCTCTGCGCCGCGACAAAGGCCAGCAGCGGGTTCGCGCGCTCGACCTCCACCATGGCGGCCCAGGCCAGCCGCGCCGCGAAGGCCTGGTCGGGCGGCAGCTGCTGCACGAACGGCTCGAAGCCCGCCGGCACGGTGCCGGTGCGCGCGGCGGCAAGCGCGTCCTCCGCCGAGATCAGCCCGCACTTGGCCGCCTCCCGCAGGAAGGGTAGCAGTCGGACGCTGGCCGGCACCGGAGGCGGGGGTGGCTCCGCCGTCCAGGCCGCGAACTCGTCGTCCGACAGCGGGACAAGTTCGCCGGTGATGGTGCTCTTGAGGGGACGGTCGCTCATCGCAGGCCCATAAGTTCGAGGGAGCCGGTGAAGGTACCGGCCGGCGCGCCAGCGCTGCCGGTGAGGATGCGCACCGCGTTGGTCACGGCGCCGGCGGTGCACCAGCCGCCGTAGAAGCCGTTGTAGAGGGTGATGGCGTCGACGCCGGTGAAGGTCGCGCGCCAGTTGGCTGCGCGGGATGCCGTGCCGGGATCGATGTCCACCTCGGCGTTGAGCGCGGCCGCGCCCCCGCCGGAGACGCAGTTGCTGAACTTGCCGAGGCCAAGGCCGGCGCCGGGGTCGCCCGTGAAGGTCGAGGCCGTGGCCTGCGCGATGCCGCCGGCGTAGGTGTAGGAGGTGCCGGTCACGAAGCTCGATCCGCCATCGGTCGAAAAGCGGATGTGCATGGAGCGCGGTGCGTCGGATGTGACGTTGATCAGCCGCAGCTTGAAAGCGCGGAAAGTGCCCGGCAGCAGGAAGTCGGCCTGGGCAACGCCGGCTACGACGCGCGGCGCCTCGACCATCACGTGGGCCACGCGGGTCATGGAGAGCGCGCCATAGACCCGCACCGCGCCGGTGAAGTTGAGCCGAGCGGTGGTGCCGGCGCTGTTCTCGATCACCGTCGTCCGCTGCAGGGTGTTCGGGCTGCCGGCGGAGACGACCCCGATGCCGTACTCGTACTGAGTGCCGTCATCGATGACGTAGTCCACCGCCGCGCCCGACCCGAACACCGCGACGAAGCCCCTGCGGCCGGTGGCGGGCCCGGCCAGGTTGATGGTGGTCGCGGCGCCGGGGTTGTTCGCGGTCTCCTGGACGAAGTTCGCGAGCATCGGTCAGAGCCTCTCGGTTATGGTGGCGGACCAGCTGCGGACGCGCTGGGCACCGTTCGGGAAGGTCAGGGGGGATGGGTTGATCACCCGGCCAAAGACCGCCTCCTGGCCCGCGGTGGTGCTGGCGAGGTAGGGCAGGAACAGCAGGTTGGCCCCGCCCTCGTTGGCGCGCTGCAGCTCCTGGGCGAGCGTCCAACCCTCGGCGGCGGTCAGCAGGGGCAGCAGCACGGTCCAGCCGCGCTGGGCGTAGCGGAAGTCCGGGTATTCCTGGCCGCCCCGGGTCACGACAGCCGGCGCGCTGGCCTGGCGCTGAAAGGCGGTGCCGGTGACGCCAAAGCGGCGGGTTGGCGTGCGGACCGGCCCGGCAAAGACCAGCGGGATGCGCAGTAGCGCTTCGGGGTTGGTGGGGTCTGCGATGTCCACCCGGCCATAGCGGCCGACCTGCGCGGCGGTGAGGAACAGGATGGATTGGCCATAGCCAGCCGCGATGCCGGCCGAGATCACGCCGCTGTCGTAGACCGAGGTGCCGAAGGCCGGATCGTTCGACACGCGCCAGCGCACCGTCGCGGCCACGGTCAGATTGGTGCGGTGCAGGGTGAAGGCGCGCCAGGATTGTGACGCGCCGGCATCGATGGTCAGGGCGGCTGAGGTCACGCCGGCGGGCGTCTGCCAGGCGCTGGCGCTGCTGCCCTGATCGGTCTGGACCTGGCCCGCGCCGAGGCCGGCGACCTCGGCTGAGGCGGTGACCGTGCCGAGCCGCGCCCAGTTCTCCGTGGGAAAGCCGAATGCTGTCACTGTGCGATGCCTCGGGGCTATCTCGGCTCGACGTCGGCGCACCGGGCGTATTCGGCAGCACCGACCGGCTGGTACGCTCGGCCACGGAACGGAATCGGAGGCGGCCATGGGAGAGCGGTTCGGTGCGGCCAGCGCGGGTGGCTACGATCGAGGGTTTGGCCACGTCTCGCGCGCATTCGTCCCTGCCCTCCTGCGCGCCGCTCGCATGACGTCAGGGCAGCGAGTGCTGGACGTCGCCAGCGGCACCGGGATTGCGGCAGAGGCGGCTGTCGAGAGGGTCGGGCCGTCGGGCCACGTCGTCGCGACCGACCTCTTTCCGGCGATGCTGGACAAGGCCCGCGAGCGGCTGGGCCACCTGCCGAATGTCTCTTTTGCCGTCGAAGATGGCCAAGCCCTGACGTTTCCGAAGGAAGGCTTCGACGCGGTGATTTGCGCGATGGGACTGATGCTGTTCCCCGACCCGGCGCGCGGCCTCGCCGAGTTCCGTCGCGTGCTGCGTCCGGGCGGCTGGGCCGCCGCGTCGGTCAACACCACGCCCGAGCGTGCCTTTGCAACGCGCGTCGATGCCGCGATTGGGCGGCACGCGCCCGAGCGGGCCGCGACCGGGGCGCGCTACTTCTCGCTCGGCGACGCGGAGCGACTCCGGTCGCTGTTCGAGGCGGCACGATTCCGCGGCGTCGAGACCTTCACGGAGGCCCGCCGATTCCCGTTTCCCTCTTTCGACGCCTATTTTGCCCCGATCGAGGAAGGCCAGGGGCCGACGGGGCAGGCGTTCGCGTCGCTCCCAGCCGAGCTCCGCCGCGTCGTGCGCGAAGAGGTCCGCAACCAGCTGAGTGGTAATGTCGAAGGCTCGACCGGCCCAGTCGACGTCGAGGTGGAATTGCTGTTCGTCTGTGGGCGGCGCTAGCGACCGCGCTTTATCGGTCGCATCAAACGAGGACCTGCAGGGTGGCCAGGGCGTCCGCGGTGCGGATCTGCTCGCCGACGATGCGCCCCAGCGCGCCGGCGACGAGCGGGCCTGGGTAGGCGATGACGATCGGCTCGCCGATGTCGTGGCGCAGCGCGTAAGGCAGCGGCAGCGTCACGTCCCAGAGCCGCCGCCCTGCTGCGATGGACCAGAGGTCGCGCAGCGCCGCGGCCAGGTTGTCGCCGTCGGCCGTGCTGGTCAGGCTGGTCTCGACGAGGGCCGGGTCACTGGGCCGGCGCCAGGCTGTCAGGATCCCGGCGCCGGCAGCACTGCGGACGCGATAGGCCTCGGCCAGATTCTGCCGGCGCGTGCCTGAGAGCGTCGGCGCGAGGTCCGAGTTCTGGGTCTGGTGGTAGCGCTGCACGCCAACCCGCACGCGGTAGGGTGGTGGCGCCAGCGGCGGCCCGGGGTCGCGCGGCGTGCAGGCCACGATCTGCGCCGTGGTGTAGGTCGCGACGGGCACGGTGCCGGCGGGCAACGCCGTCAGGGCCACCGCAGCGAGCCGCCCCGTTCGACGCGGCACCAGCCGAGCCGCTGAGCTGCGCAGCAGGCGGCCCACGAGCTCGCGTCCGGTGACGGGCTGGTCAAACAGCCAGTCGCCCGCGGTCCACGCGCAGGCCGCGGCGAGACCGGTGAAGCTGCCGGCATCGATCAGGGCCTCCGGCATCCCGAGGTCCTGGCGCAGCCATTGCAGCGCAACCGCGGCGGCCGTGCTCGGTGCCGTGCCATCGGGAAAGGCACCCCAGGCATCGACGGTGATCAGCCCCGCCGGCGGGAAGGTGCCGAGCCGCACGAACAGCCCGCGCGCGCTGCTCTCGACGTTGTAGGTCCCGGCCGGCGGCGCGCTTGCTGTGATGTCGGCGACGTTCGCGTTGAGGGTAATGCCGCCGGAGAGGCCCCGCTCGTACAGCGCGACGATGCCGCCGGTGGCGTCGCTGACCTGGTAGATCCCGCTGGTCTCGTTCACCAGCACCGCCAGGATTTCCCGCACCGGATTGCCGGCCGTCCCGCCGCGCAGCTTGGGCTTGCGCTTGCCGGCCAGCGCCGCGCTGCTTTCGAGGCCGCCCGTGCCGGCATAGGCGCTGCCATCGACGGGATGGTCGAGCCAATAGCCCGGGTCGCGAAAGGCGACCGTCATCTCCCGCTCGGTCAGCCGCCAGGCCGCGCCGAGGCCGACCACCAGCTCGGCGGTCTCGGTCCAGGCGGGATCGCGCCAGTAGCCGTGCGGCAGCAGCTGCTTGCGGCCGAGCCGGATGCGGATGGGGCGGGCGTCGATGTTTCGGGCCGCGACGAGGGCGGCAAGGCTGCCGTCGTCCGCCAACCGGATGCTGCCCCAGCCCGCGGCGGCGCCGGCGCCGTTCGGCGTCAGGTCCATCTGCCGGTCGATCTCAAGCCCGGAGGACAGGATCGGCGGATAGGCCTGGACCCCAGCGGGATCAGTGTTGCGCGTGACGTAGCCGGCGTCGCTGGCCCGGATCGTGGCGTAGTCGTCGAGCGTGACCGGGGTGGTGGTCAGCGCCAGCGCCGGCAGCACCAGCGCGGCCTCGCCGAGGATCGTGGCGGTCGAGCCCGGGCGATAGGCGTCGAGTTCGGCGATCAGCACCACCGGCCCGCTGTCCTCGGCCAGGCGGTAGGCCGGCGGCAGCCCTGGTGGCGCCTCGACGATCGTCAGGGCGGGGACGGCAAGCGCGGGCAGCATGGCTCAGCTCAGCAGCGCGCCGGCGCTGCGCTGCTGCATCTCGGCCCGCAGCTTGGCCACCTCGTCCTGCACGCGCCGCAGCGCGTCCACCAGCGTGTCGGTCTGGGTCTTGGTGGTCTCGGCCAGGAAGGACGCCGTGAGCGCGTCCTGGCCGAGATTGCCGATCTGATCGAGCACGGCGGCAATCCGCCCCTCGGCATTGGCGTAGCCGCCGCCGGTGCCATAGAGCTGGCGGGCGAGGCCACGATAGGTCTCGGACGAGGCCTGCAGGCGGGACAGCGCCTTGGCGTCGCCGGCCGTGGCGGCCGCGGCGTCCTGGCTGAACTGGCTTTCGGCGCTGGCGTAGCGGGATTCGACCGTGCCGGCGTTGTCGGCGACGGTCCGCAGCCCGCGGGCGTAGTCGGCCAAGCCCCCCAGCACGCCGGCCGCGCCAAGGCGGGCCGCGTCGGTCTGGGCGGCTCTCTGCGCCTCATCGCGCGCGCGATCTGCGGCCCTCTGCGCCTCCTCAAACGCGCGCTGCTGGCGGTCCTGGGCGAGGGCCTGCAGCAGGGCGTTGAGATCGCCCTGGCCGACGCGATCGAGAGTGCGCTGCGCGTCGGGGGTGTTGGCGCGGAAGGTGCCGAGGATGCCCGAGCTGGCCAGCGCGGTGTTGAGGTCGCTGGAGAACTGCGACTGGCCGCCGCCGAGGAAGGCGACGCCGGAGCCGCCCGTGGCGAAGGAGAAGCCGCCGGCGCGGAGCTGGGCGTTGATGGCCTCGATCTGCTGCTGCGCGCTGGCGGCGAGCGCGCCGGTGTCGAAGCGCTTGCCCGAGGTGTTGGAGACGCGGAGCATCCCGTCGTCGCCGACGGTGATCCAGGCCTCGCCGGCGGAGGAGCCACCGCCCTTGGAGCCGAGCAGGCCGCCGAGGCCACCGCCGGCTGCACCGCCGATCAGCCCGCCGAGCACGGTGCCGACGCCCGGGACGATCGAGCCGATCGCCGCACCAGCCAGCGCACCGGCACCGGCGCCGAAGGTGCTGTTCTGCTGGCGGACGGGGCTGCTGCCGGCGACAAAGCGTGAGAGCAGGGAGCCCGCGCCAAAGCCGAGCGCGGCGCCGCCGGCCAGGCTGCTGAGCGTGGTGCCCAGGCCCATTGAGCCCAGGGCCGAGGCCGGCAGCACGGGGCCAGCCATCCCAGCCGGTAGCGCTGCCGTCGCCGCCGCACCGGCCCCTGTGGTCCACAGCGTGCTGCTGAGCAGCCCGCCCGCGCCCGTAAGGCCGAGCGACGCGCCAAGGCCCGAGAACAGCCCACCCTCGCCGGTCAGGCCAAGGCTCTCGCCCAGCCCCGAGAAGATCGTCGAGCCGCCGAGCTCGCCGCCGCCACCGAACGCGCCGGCCAGCGTCGGTCGGGCGGTGCCGAGCAGGGCATTGGCCAGCGGATTGACCAGGGCGAGCTTGGCAAAGTCGGCCGCGGCGCTGGCCAGCACGGACTTTGCCAGGCTGCCGAAGTCGAGCGCGGCCTGCCCGCCCGACGTAAAGGCGCCCACCAGCCCCTGGCCAATACGGTCGAAGGCGTTCTCGCCGATGCGGGCAAAGGCATCGCGCGAGGTCTGCTCGAAGCTCTCGACCTCCCGCCGGGCCTCGTCCATCGCCCGCTCGCGGGTCCGGCGCGCCTCCGCCTCGCGCCGTTCCTGCTGCTCAGCGGCCCGGGCCAGCGCCGACTGCACGGCAGCCGCAGGAAACACCGTCTGCCCGGCCGGCGCGTTCTCATACTCGATCTCGCGCACCCGGCGGCCGGTCTCGCGCGCGGTGTGGCCGAGCCGCTGGAGCGCGTCGTTGCGCTCGCGATCGGCGGCCGCGCGCAGCCGCTGCGCCTCCGCAGCCTCGACCGCGCCGCGGCTGAGCAGGGCGTCGATCTCGCGCACCCGCGTCGCATGCTCGTCGCGGATGCCGCGCTCGCGGTCGAGCGCCTTGCGAAGGTCGGCCAGGCTCGCGTTGTCGCGCCGCCGCTGGCCCTCGGCGCGCTGGCGCTCGGCTGCCTCCTGCTCGCCAAGCCGGCGGACGGTCGCCTCGCGCTCGATCTCCTCGACTTCGCGGTTGAAGCGCTCGAGCTCGGCGATGGCGCGCTCGCGGTCGGCGCGCAGCGGGGCCGCCTGCCGGCGCAGCGTCTCCAGGATCGCGTCCTCGGGAACAGTGCGGCGCGGATTGGCCTCGAGCGCGGCGATGCTGCGCTCGATCTCGGCGGACTGCCGGTCGGCATTGGCCAGGCGCTGCTCGGCCGCGGCCCGGCCGGCGCGGGCGGTCTCCTCAGGGGTGCCAAGACCGACGGACACGCGGGTGCGGTCCACCGCCGCGGCCGCGGCCTGGGCGGCACGGGCGATCGATTGCGACAGGCCGAGGGCGCGGTCGAGGTCGGCGGCAAAGCGCGTCATCGCCTCGCCCAGCGCCGAGAAGGCCCGGCCCATGGTCGGCGGCAGCTTGTCGAACTCGGCGTTGATGCGCTCGCCGGCACGCAGCATAGCCGGCAGCACGACGTCGGCGGTAAGCCGGCCCTCCTCGCCCATCTTGCGGAGTTCGCCGACGCCGACGCCGAGCTGGCGCGCCAGCGCCTCGGCCAGTGTTGGCATGTTCTCCAGGATGGAGCGGAGCTCGTCGCCCTGCAGCTTGCCCGAGGCCAGCGCCTGGCCGAGTTGCATCACGGTCGACGAGGTCTCGGCGGTGCTGGCGCCAGCGATGATGCCGGCCTGCTGCACGGTGCGGACCAGCGCCAGCACCTGGTCGTTGGTCGCGCCGACCTCGCGCGCGGCCAGCGCGAAGCGGGCGAAGGCGCCAGCGCTCTCCGACACCGCGACGCCGGTCTGCTGCGAGAGGCGGTAGAGGCCCTGGTAGGCGGCCTCGGCCGCGGCGATCGAGCCGGTGGCAGCCTGCAGCCTGGCGAGGGTTTCGGTCGCCGCGTCGCCGGCGCGGGCCACGGCGACGCCGGCGGCGACCGTGCCAGCCGCCAGGGCTGCGATGGCGGTCGCAGCGAGGCCGGCCCCCGAGGCCACACCGGCAAAGGTCCGCTCGGCGCCGCCGAGGCTGACGCCGAGCGACGAGAAGCCGCGCATTGCGCCGTCGGACGCCGCGGCAAGCCCCTGCAGCGCAGGATGAGCCGCCGCGGAGGCAGCGTCGATGCGGCGGAGCGCCCGCTCGCCGGTCTCGCCGACCTGCTCCAGCGCGCGGCGCGTCGGCTCGGCGTTGTCGGCTGTCAGGCGGATCGCGATCGTGCGGGCGGCAGCCCCGCTCATGCGCGGCGGCCCAGTTCAGCAGCGAGCGCGCGCGCGAGGATGCCCGGGGCGCGGCGGCGCACGGCGGCGACGTCGAGCCGCTTGCGGAGGCTGACCTGGCGCAGGAGGAAGAACATCGGCACGAACCCCTGGGCGAGGACCTCGCGGGCACGGCGCTGCTGGCCGCGGCGGCGGCCGGTCAGGATCTCGGCGTTCGGACCAACGAAGAGCCGCAGCCGACGCGCGCGGCGGCCAATGCCGCTGGCGGCGCGGACGCGCAGGCACCAGAGCCGGACGGACGGGTTGGATGAGCGCAGGACGAAGGCCTCACCACGCGCGGCCTGCATCTGTGCTGGCGTGACGCGCAGGCCACCGCGGACGGAGGCGCCGCGCCGGCCACCAGCGGCGTTGTAGGGCGTCGGGAAGGCGAGGTAGCGGCCGCCGCGGGCGACGATCGGCACGCCGCGGTCGAAGGCGTCGACGAGCTTGGGGGCGTTGGTCCAGACGAGGGCCGCAGGGCGCAGGGTGCGGGGCGCAGTGGCCGGCGGCGGGTAGAGGCTCAGGCGCCAGGCATTCGCCACGGCCGGCCGCGGTCACTGAAGCCAGCGCCGCGAGCCTGGGCGCGGAGCTCGGCCTGGACCTCGTGGCCGGCGCGCTCGACGCCGCGGCGCATCGCGCGCGCGGCATCGCGGACCTCCGCCTCCATCGCAGCGCGGAGGTCGCCGCGCACGGCAGCGGTGATGAGGGGCATTCGATTCCGCCGCAGAGTCGGTAAAACACGTCGGCCGTAACGGTCGCGGCGTCTTGACACCAAGCGCTGCCGTCTCGGCTTCCGCTTCAAGTTCAGTCTACGCAAGCTCGCAGCCAGCTCGTGGGAGGCGACCATGGCTGCTTTGCCGGGTATGACAATGGAGATCGGACTGGGCCTTGGGCTTGAGGTCGCCTCTGGCGCAGACAAAGCGCTGAGTTTGGTGAGCAACATTCAAGGCGTCTTGAACTTCGGTCAGCCTTTCCTGGACTTCCTTGCCCAGCGTGCTGAGTCGAGGTTCGACACAAGTGTGCAGCAGTACAGCGCCCACATCCTGGCAGAGCTGAACGACTGCGTAAAAATGGCGACGGCGCTGCATGACGCGTTGTTGCCGGATTTCGTCGGCGCCTTCATCGACGCCGACGCCCTTGGTCAATCCATTGGCGCTGTCGTTGGGTGCGGAGCTTCAGCTCGTTCAGCGGCTGGGGCAGATACCGCCGCCGGCGCCCTACGTCCTTAACAACGCGACCCTGTCGACGCTGAAGTTCCTCGCTTCCGACACGTTGAAGCTGGAGCCGGAAACGCCTGAGTACAAGTTCATTTCGGGTGTGCTGAGCATCGTCGGCCATAGTAAGATCCAGGGCAGTATCGAGGCCGGCTTTGACGACGCAGCGGTGGCGGCGGGAGGCTTTCGCGTCACGGCCGGCGATCTGGACCAACTCGGCGACTTCCAGTTGCGGATGGGCAAGAACAGCGTCCTGACTATTGAGGGTCAGGCGATCTTCGATGCTCACGCCAAGATCGTGGAGGAGGGCACGGTTCAGGCAACGGAGCTGCTGTTCAATGGCTTAACCGTTGCAGCCGGCCTTTCGCCTGGAACGCTGGTGTTCGATGCGCCCGTGACGATGACCGCCGGCACCTTCGATATGGAGGTGGGCGGCACCAGCAGCGGGAGCTATGACCAAGTACGCTTTACTCAGTCAGTCACACTGCAAGGCGGCAACATCCACATTTCCCCGCTGAACGGCTACCACCCATCCGCAGGGACCGTCGTTCCATTGTTTGTGGCCCCGGGTACCTTCGATTTCTCCCACATGGTGATCACCCTCGGTGATTTCGGCGGGGTGTCGGCAAGTCTCCGATCAGATGGAACGCTGCTGTTTGGCGGAGCGTCAGGAGACGACAACAGCACCAGACAGGTGACACCGCTGGCGCCAGAACCGCCTAGCACGGCAGCGCCAGGTCAAGGCGATGTAGACTGGAACGAACTAGCCGCCGTGGTCACCAGAAACTTTGTGGAAACGGGCCAGTGGTACCTGGTGGATCGGTCGCCCGTGCAGGATTGGTACGTCGTTGCCGCTCAGGTTGTCGCCAATTTTGAAGCGACAGGAACGTGGTATTTGTAGCCGCTGTCGCACCACGACCGGGTGCTGGGTACGCCGACAGGTGATCAGCGCCGACGCGTTCAAGCTGCCTATAGCTTTGCAGTGCGTCGGCAGTTCGACGCGCCAGCTCCGCTCGGCTTGGAGCCGACGTAAGAAGGTGAAATCGCCTCACCAGTGATCGTCATAGTGGTGGCGGCAGCCGCTGCGGCTACAGGTGTACGAGGAGCCAACGAATCCTGGGCAGCTGCACTTTGAGCATCTACCGTACTTTTCGGGCTCCTCCTTGCCGCTCAACACCACCGCAGAGACGACTGCACAGGCGAGGGTTCGCCGCGGTATCTGCGTCGGCATCTCCCTACTCCATTGGCGTACTCAGTTCCGGCAGTAGCCGTAGGCCTGCAGCTGCAATCGGAGGTTTGGGTCGGCGCAGTGGCTCCGGATGTAATCGCGTGTGTCTCCCAGCATGTCGCGGTGCGGCGCCAACGGGTTCTGCGCATATGGGCTCGGGTTAGTGTTGTACGGCTGAAGGTCCGGGTTGCGTTGTGCTGGAGAGGGATAGCCGCGGTTCGCGTTGCCACCCTGACCAGCTAATTGAGAAGCAACCTGGCATGCGAATTGGTTGCCATTCAGACAGTTCCGGCGCGCGGTGTCGAGGACAACACCGCACGCCTCTCTGTCGCCCGCATTGCAGGCGGCTACAATCTGGTTGATGTCGTTGGTGCCGTGCCATGCTTGCACTGGACTGGATCCGAGCGACCACGCTGATCCCGTGCACAACGCCATCAGCACCGAGCGGCGTATCGTTAACGCTTTCATGGCCCTTTCCTCCAAAGCACGACCGCTGCAGCAATCACGCTATGTCTGGGCTGAGCGATGAAGGTAGCAAAAAACCGCCTTTATTTCGCCTTCCGAAATCACAGTGATGGGCGATGACCGTCGCGGGAAGAGTAGGAATACCGAAGGCTGAAGATCTTTACGGGTGGGGAAATCCCAGCGGATAGTGAGCTGTCACCATTTGCAAACAGTCGCCGGCCTCGCACCCGCCTCACCTTTCGGCAAGGCGTCGCTGCTCCGCATCGAGGGTTGCGTCGATGCCGCCAAGCGCGGGGAAGGCGTCCACCACCCACGCGGCCTGATCGCCGACGCCACCGGGATCGGGCCAGTGGGCGATGCCTCCCATGCCACCGCGACACGCCGCCCACAGGCGGACGAAGGCATGCCAGGGCTCGGTAATGACGAGCCGGGGGTTCTCCGCCCAGGGCTCTCCCCCGACGAGCCAGTCGCCTCCGCCCTCGGGCCTCAGGCCGCCTTCGTAGGCGCCGGGGTCTCGGGCGACGGCGAGGGCGCCCCGGAGTTTCCCTCCGCATCCCGCCCGGGCTGCATGAGGGTACTGGCCCGCCAGCCGACCGCTTCGACGTCCTCCTGCGGCAGCGCATCCAGCAGGTCGTCCGGCACCAGGCCGCGCGCGCGACGGAACGGAGGCAGACCGTCGCCCTCCCAGCCACGCAGCGCATGGCGCGCCGCGACCCAGGGCAGCGTGCCGAGGTACCGCTGCCGCGCTGCCAGCAGGCCGGCGTAGACCGGCACCGTGGCACAGGCCGCCTCGACGGTGCCCAGCTGCACCTGGACATCCGCGTCGTCCGGCGTGGCCTCCGATGCGTCGATGACGGCGAGCAACTCGTCCGCATTGCCCGGCGAAGCTTCGCGCACGGCGGCGCGCAGCGCGTCCAGCATCTGCTCGTGCGACGGGTAGATCCCGCCCTCGCGCGCGAGGTCCGCGCGAAAGGCCTGCCGCTCGCGGTAGGTGAGCGGCGCCACGAGATAGCGGCGGCCGGTTCCGGGTGGCGTGAACCACTCGGCGTCGCGCCGCGAGAAGACGACGGTCATGGGCTTCTCCTTCAGAACTGCGCCAGGAAGAGCGGACTATCGGCGCCATCAAGCTGGAAGGCGATGTCGAGCTGACCGAGGCCGTCGCGCTCGCCGGGCCGCATTCCGGTGGCCTTGGCCGCGGGTGCGATCACGCAGAAACGGTTGCCCACCGTCGCGCCGAGGATCGCCATCAGCGACATCGCCGTGCCCTGCCGGAAGGCGTTGAACACCACGACCGCGGTCGTGGTGTTCATCAGTGGGTCGATGGAGCCGCGCGCGTCGCGCTCCACGGGAACGGCGGGGTCGTAGCCCTCGGCGGCTTCGGGGTTGTCCGGCAGGGTCACGCCAACGCCCGCCTCGAGCACCAGGCGCCGCGCGCGGGCGACCTGCTGGTTCACCTGGCAGCGTCCGCCGACAAAGCGCGGCGGCGTCGGGCGGATCGCGGTGTTCCAGCCGGTCGGCAATGCGACGGCTGCCTTGTCCAGCATCTGGGCGCGCAGCTCGAAGACGAGGAAGCCGATGCCGCCGGTGGAGAGCTCGAGGGACCAGGTGCCGACTGCGCCGGTGAAGCGCCAGCGCAGCCCGTCGGCGTAGAAGTAGAGGGTGGCCGTCTTGTAGACCGCCTCGTCTGAGGTCGGGCTGTAGAGGACGTGCGGCGGGATCTGCGCGAGCGTGGTCACGGTGCCCGCGGTCCCCATCGTCTCGCCGAGGGTGGCGACGCGGCCCGCCGTGTAGTCGGTAATGCCGGTGGTCAGCGTCCGGTCGCCCGAGAGCAGCAGCGGCATGCCGCGGTAGAGCTGGGCCGTCGCCGCGAAGGGCGTGGCCAGGGTGAGCGTGGTTGTGCTGCCAGCCGCGGCCGCGGTGGGCGCGCCGATGACCGCCGCGGTGATCGTCTCGGCCATGGTGCAGCAGCGCAGCAGCCTTCCCCAATCCGGGGCGGTCGCGGCGGTGCCGGAGCCGCGGAGCGGGATGCGCAGGCGGATGCGCGGCTTGAGGCCGCCGACGATGGCGGGCGAGCGGTCGAGGGAGCCGGTGAGCTCGGTGTTCTCGACCACGACGGGATCGAAGTCGATGTCGCAATCGGCAGCGAGCCAGTCGGCATTCGCCGGCGTGCCGGCGATGGCGTCGGTGCCGGGGGTGGTCTCGATCTTGGCCGCGACCGCGGCAAAGCGCATGCGCACGAGGTCGATGCTCATGTCGCGGCTCCTTCAGGCTTTTGCTGGTGCGTGGTGGTCAGGACGACCAGGGGCCGCTGGGCTGGCCGATGGCGAGGATGGTGAAGCGGGCGAGGAACTCGCCGGCGGGCTGGGCGGACTCGTCCGCGTCGTAGAGCCGGAACTCGGCGCCAGCCTCTGCGACGTCGCCCAGGCCCGGAGCGGCCGGCGTCCAGCCTGCCAACGCCGCCACGGTGCGGGCGTGCAGCAGGGAGAGAGCCTGCTCGGCGGCGAGGTCGGTCGTGCCGGCGGCGAAGCCCGAGACCCCAAAGCCGATGCGGTAGTGGGTGCGGCCTGGCTCCGCGGTCTCGTCCGCCTCGAGGTCATCGCCGCGGACGACTAGGTGAGGCAGGGCTTCGGCGTCGGTGTCGACGGGCGCGCGCCGGGCTCGCTCTACCACCGCGTCGGACAGCTCCGCGGCGAGCCGGTCCGCGACCGCGGCGAGCGCGGCCTCACGCAGCGGCACGGAGCCGCTCACGCCGACCGCGCCAGCGACACGCGCCAGGACAGGCCGAGCGGATCCGGCTCGACGTCCTCGATCTTCCAGGTCTCAGGCGGCGAGAGCCGGCGCAGCAGGTCGCCGCGGCGCGGGGCGTCGGGTACGAGATCCGCGACGCGCAGCGTGGCCTCAAGCGCGACGGCGCGGCCGCCCGGACCGCCGAGCCCGGCGACGGCGTCGGCCGGGGCGGAGAGCAGGACGCGAAGCGGGCGCCAGGCACCACCAGCCGCGGCCCGCCACTCGGCATCCGTCCCCATGTTCGGGTCGGCGTGAAGGCTGGCCAGCGCGGCGTCAAAGGCGGTGCTCACCGCGGCGGCTCCTTTGGCCCGTCGGGCAGAACGGCCTTGGCCGCTGCGGCCAACGCGCCAAGCGCCGTGGCGACGCCCACCACGCTGTCGGCCAGGTTCTGCAGGTCGACGCCGGCGATGTGCGCCAGCAGGATGATGGCTGCGAGCAGGGCGACGCCGCTGTGCGTGCCCTGCTCGCGCAGCCGCGCGAGGAGGTAGGTCACGACGTCCTCCGCTCAGGAGCCCGAGGGCGGGACGCGGTTCAGCCACGCCCGCACGGTCGTGTCAGCGGCCAGCGCCGTGGCCGTGGCAATGCCGACTTGGTAGTTGCTGGTGGCCGTCGTGGTGAGGCGGCGGTTGGTGTTGTCCCAGAAGACGCGCGCGCCGGCGGTGATGGCGAGTGCGGGTTCCTTGGTGATGTCGAAGACGCCCTTGGTCTGGCACTCGATGGTCGCGTTCTGGGCGCCATCGGTCGCGGCGACACCAAAGATCGCGCCGACGAGCACGCCCTGGCCGGCCGTGACGCCGCCGGCATACGGGACGGCAACCGCCAGGCTGTCGCCGGGCTGGATGAAGTTGCGCATGGATGTGGGTCTCCAGAAACACGAAGGGCGCCCCCTGGGGCGCCCCGCGTGTCGTCCTGCTGGTGGTGGAAGGGGATCAGGTGCCGGGGTTGAACCAGGCGCCACGCCAGTCGATGGCGCCGACGCCGAAGTCGAAGATCACGCTGACCTCGACGCCATCGACGCCCGAGACCGGCCCGGTCGTGACCTGCGGGCCCTCGGCGCCGTTGAGGTAGCCGTAGACGTAGACCGGCGCCGCCGTCGGCTCCGCGAAGAGGTACCAGCGGTTGGTCGGGATCAGCGGTTCGACCAGGGGCTGCACGAAGCCGGCGTAGACATTGGCGTTGCTCGTCTGGGTCGCGCCGATGTTCACCGTCAGCTGCCTCGCCGCGAGCTCCTGGCTCGGCCCGACCAGCAGGCGCATCGAGCTGCCGAGCGCGATCGGCAGGCCGTCGAGGGTCTTCTGCTTCATGACCGCCGCCCGGCCGACGGCAAGGTTCGTGAGGTCGAGCGCGGTGCCGGCCGAGGCCTTGTTGGCGCGCGCCGCCGCGGTGCCGAACACCGCGCATTGCCGGTGGTGAGCGTCGGGCCGTCGCCGCTGGCGCCGTTCAGCAGGCCGTAGGCCGTCGCGTTCTCGAAGTCGGCGACGCGGCGGCCGATCATGGCGGCGAAGTCGGTGAAGGCGCCGAGGTCGTCGTTCACTAGCATCGGTCGGGTGACCCGGATGCGCCGGGCGAAGGTCTGCAGCAGGACGATCTCCTGGCTCTCGGACATCGTCCCGGCCTGGATCTCGCCGTTCTCCAGCAGCGGCATCAGCGTCGGGAAGTCGCCGACGCGGAGATGCCGGTGCGGCTTGAAATCGCGAAAATCGCGCCGGAGGAAGATCTGTCGGTAGGTGGGCTGGGCCGGCTGGTAGGCCGCGAGCAGCATCTTGTTGGCCGCGGCCGAGAGCAGCAGCGGGAAGTCGGAGGTGGTGTGGAAGGCGCGTTCGGCGAGCAGCGTCGGATTGCGCGGCACGTTGCGCTCGCCGCGCGCACGCAGCAGCTCGCCGACCATGTCGGAGGGCCGCCAGCCCAGGAACTCGGCGTGGCGGCCCGAGCCCTTGGGCTGGTAGCCCGGCATGGAACGGGCGGCGAGCGACTCGGCCATGGCATCGATCAGCGCTGCGGGGTCGTCGTGGCCCGGACCGGTCTCCGGTCGGGCCGGCACGGACGGGCGCGGGCTGCCGGCGACCAGCGCGTCGAACAGGGCACGCCGAACCTGGTCGGCACTCCAGCCGCGCTCCACCGCCTCGGTGCGGATCGGGGTGATGCGATCGGCCGGCAGCAGGGCGCGGGCGGCCTCGACGGCTGTGTCGATACCGGCAATGCGCTCGCGCTCGGCGCGCTGCGCTTCGGCGCGGACGGCGTCGAGATCGGGCGCCGGCACAGACGGTGCGGGCGCAGCCCGGGTGGGCTCAGGCGGCGCGATGGGCGCGGGGCTGGGCGTGGTGGTCACGGTGGTCTCCTGGGGCGGGATGGGCGGCGACGCGGCAGGCGGGGCCGGCGGGGCAGCAGCCGGCTCGGCCGGCGTCGTCTCGGGCATGGTGGGATCCTCGTGAGGCAGGGCAGGTTCGATGGCGATGGCAGGCGCGCCCTGCGGCGCCTTGCCACGCACAGCCGCGTCGCGATCCACCGGGATCGGCACGACGGAGATCTCGAAAGGCTCCCAATCCACCGCGCGATGGACGGTCTCGCCGGTGGCGGCGTCGGGTCGCGGGTCGTAGCGGTGCACGCGATAGCCGACGCTCACCGCGCGCAGCGTGCCGTCGGCGATGCGCTGCCAGACCGGCTCGATGTCGGCGGCGGCGCTGAACTGCAGCGTGGCATAGCCGCGGCCGCGCTCGAGGCGGGCGGCGGTAACGCGGCCGAGCACGTCGCGCGCATCGCCGCGCCGGTGCGTGTTCAGCACCGGGGCCTGGCCCGAGCGCAGCGCGTCCATGCGCACCGCGTTTGGCGACATCTCCAGTTCCTCGGTGATCAGGCCGAGGCTGGGGACGAAGTTACGGGCGCGGGCGCCGGTGGACCACACCACCTCGACGGTGCGGGCGCCGCGATCGACGGTGGCGGGCGCGGTGAGTGCGCGCTGCGCGACGATCACTTGCTCACAATCGGGCACTCTATCGGGCGCAGCGTCGGGCGCCGGCGCGGCATCACTGCCGTCCAGTTCGGTGATCTCGGCCATAATCGGCTTTGCGCTCCTGGCTCGTGTCGTAGACATGCCATGCATCCGAGAACTGCAGGCGGCTCCAGTCTGAGGTTAGAAAGGCGGCCGCAGTCGAGAGCCGCAGACGGGCTGACCTAAGTGGCGGGAGCTGCAAGACGAGAGCTGTCACTGCGGCGGATCGCCGGAGCCATCGCGCTCTCTCCAGCACGCTTCCGACCCGGTCCGCGTTGCCGTGCCTTGCAACAACCAGCGCGCTTCGGCGATGTGGCGGGGGATGCGCGAGCGGGCGAAGTTCTGCTGACGTCCGACGCATTTTTCACGCAGTTTAACGCCGCGTTCGAAGGCCGTTCCCGCTACTTGCCGGAGCTGTTCTGGGCAGTCGAAATCGCTCGCGTACTTCAATAGCTTTTCGATATCGGCAACACTGCACGGAAGGGAAGCGTTGACGGGGCAGGGCGTCCGTCCCGGCGCGAATCTGGCTATTGCTGCTGCGGTGCTGAGCGCGAAGGCGCTGCAGCGCCTGTGGCGGCGATCTCAACCGCGGCCATCTGCGCGGCGTCCTGGGCGGCGCCGGACTTCGCGACGCGGCGCGGATCGGTGTCGAGCGAGATGCCGGCCTCGTCGAGCAGCGCATTGGCCCCGCGGATCATCTCTACCGCGGCACGGAAGTCGTAGCCGAAGGCGCCCGCGGCCTCGGGCTGCGGGACGAAGCCGGCGCGCACCTGGGCGATCAGCGCGGTCGTGTCCTTCAGTGGGTCGATCATCTCGTGGGCTGGGGGCACGTGCGACATGCCGTCCGGCATCTCAGCACTCCACAGGCCGAGCAGCGCGCCCTGTGCGTGGAAGCGGTCCGCGACGGGGCGGACCAGCATCGGGATCAGCATGCCGTACTGCACCTGGTCGCAGAGCCGGCGGAACTCGATCTTGCCAGCGCGGAGCGAGGAGTAGTTCGCCTGTGTCAGGTCGCCCGAGACTTGGTCGTAGGTGAGGCCCGCGCCAACGGCGGCGGCCTCGAGCGCGCGCTTCGCGAAAGACGCGTGACTGCCGCCGCCGGAGGGGTTCACCACTTCCACGCTGCCCATCCCGCGCCGGTACAGGATCATGCCTGGCTCGAAGCTCTCGACAGCGCGTCCCTGGGCGTCGCGGAGCAGGCCGGACGCGGCGCCAGTCAGCGCCTCGTCGCCCTCCTCGGTGACCACCGCGGCAAGGCAGGCCTCGATCTTGGCTTTCATCTGCAGCGCGGCCTCGTAGTCGCCAAGATCGCGTAGGCGCAGCAGCACCGGCGCCAGCCAGGAGACGTCGCGCAGCTGCCCGGGCCGGCGCTTGCGGTAGATGTGCAGCACGTCGCTGGCAGGGATCCGCTGGCTGCTTTGCCAGGTCGCGCCTGGCAGGATCCAGGCCGCGCCGGGGTGCACGCGATGCAGCCAGTAGCCGACCGGCTCCCCGGCATGGCCGAGCGCGATGCCCTGGATGGTCGGCGTGCCCTCCACCATTCCGTTGCGCGCCGTGTCGAGGTGGTCGCTCTCCAGCACCTGCAGACGCAAGCCGATCGGGTTCGACGGCGACGGCTCAGTCATCAAGAAGCGGACGAAGCACTCGCCGCTCTCCACCACCGCCCGCATGACGAGGGCCTGCAGCCCGTACAGGTCGAGCCGTCCCTCCGCATCGCAGGCCGTGCTCTCAGCCCAGCGTCGCCAGCCATCGGCGTGGCGCGCGTCGGGCCAGCGGGTGGTGATGCCGGCGCCGACCGCATTGCCGGTCCAGAGATCGACGATGCGGCTGGCGTAGGGGTCGTTCCTGACCGCATCGCGGGCCCGGCGCGCGATCGTCGCCGCGGCCATGCCCACCTCGGCCGTTGCGCTGCCGCCCACGGGTGCCCAGGCCGAGGCGCGCCCGTCCTGCGCGGCGGCGTAGCCCCGAATCGCCGTCACGATGCGCCGGAAGAAGCTCACGCAGTCCCCCGCGCGAAGCTGGCGAGCGTCACCGACGGCCGAAGCGCGACGTTGTTCTCGGCGCCATGCAGCACGGCCAGCGCGCGGCCGAGTTCATCGAGGCTGCGGTACTCCACGGTGCGCCCATCGAAGGTCACGCGTGTGGTCCCCCCAGTGTACGCTGCTGCCAACGCAGCAGCGCGGCTGCCGGCGGGCTGCGCCAGCGCCCAAGCGAGAATTATCGGCTCCATTGTCCGGCCTCTCTAATGCAGCATGCCTCGACGCTTGGTCGTCAAGCCGCTAATCGCGGCGGCCAGCCCCTACCGCCGGGTAAGCCAACACACGTGCAACTGGCAGGCCGATGTCACAAACAAGGCCCGAGCTGGGCCAAGCCAATTCCAGTGTGCCGCCGAGCTGTTCCTTCACGGTGCCGCGCAGCACACGCGAGCCGAAACCTGAACGTGAGGGCGGATGCGCGACGGTCGGGCCGCCGCGCTCCGCCCAGCGCAGCCGCAGCATCCCCTCAGCAAGTGCCCAACTCACCTGCACCCGTCCCGCTGTCACGGACAGGGCTCCGTGCTTGACCGCATTTGTGGCGAGCTCGTGCAGCGCCATCGATAGCGGCTGGGCCGCTTGCGGCGCGAGCATGACGTGCGGCCCGTCCACCTGCGCTCGCGGTCCTTCCGTCGCGCTACCCGCGGCGAGGAACGGCTTCAGCTCTCCGCAGACGAGGTCACGGAGGCCAGCTCCGGCCCAGCGCGTCTCGGTCAGCAGCGTGTGTGCCCGTGCTAGAGCAGCAACGCGCCCTTCCACTGCAGCCGCATAGGCGCGGGGATCCTTCACGGGCGTCAGACGCAGCGCGGCAAGCACCACGGCAAGCGCGTTCTTTGCCCGATGATCCAACTCGCGCGTCATGAGTTCCTGACGCGCATCGGCCCGCCGACGCTCGCTAACGTCGCGCAACAGTCCCGCCACGTGCCAGCGAGCGCCGCCTTCAGCTCTATCGAGATGAACCTCACCGCGAAATTGCACCCAGACAACATCGCCGCTGGTGAGCGTTGCCCGGAACTCCTCGGAAAGCTTGCCGCCTTCAGCCGCCAACTGCTGAGCTAGCGCTTCCAGTCGAGGGCGTTCCGCCGGGTCTGCGACAGCCACCACGCCGCTCAGCTCGATTGGCGCACTGTCCAGCAGCCCGAGCAGCCGGCGCAGCGTGGGCAGGAGCTTACCTTCGTCGGCTGCTTGGCCGCTTGCTTCGACGGCAATGACGCCGGCTGCCTCCTGCGCTCGGCGAAGGCGTGCTTCAGCCTCCGCGGCCTCCTGCGCCCGACGCGCCTGTAATCGAAGCTCGAGCTCATCGGAGGCGAGCCCAGCCAGCGTGGCGAGCCACCGTCCCTGTTCTTCTGTCACGCCCTCAGGCCGCGGCTGATCAGAAATGACGCAGACTGTGCCGAGCTGGAACCCGTCTGGTGTCCGCACCGGGACTGCGGCGTAGAAACGGATGAACGGTGCGCCGGTTACTAGCGGGTTGGATACGAAGCGCGGGTCTTGGGACGCATCCCGGACCACGAACACCTCGTCATTCTCACCCTGGATCGTATGACTGCAAAACGCCCACTCCCGCGGCGTCTGCTGGACTTCCAGGCCAACCCTGGCCTTGAACCACTGCCGTTGCTCGTCGATGAAGGACACCAGCGCGATCGGCGTCTTGAACAGGTCGCGCGCGAGCATCGCGAGCCGATTGAATGGCTCCTCGTCAGGCGTGTCGAGGATCCGATAGCGGCGCAACGCGGCGAGCCGCTCATTCTCCGCGGCTGACAGCACGCCGAGCTTAGACATGTAGGCGTGCTCGCCCTACTTTACCGATGTTCCTTGGAGCAAAGCTCGCTCCACTGTTCGCTGGCTGTGCAAGTCTGGTTTTCATCCTACCAGGACAATAGTGCCATGGGTTCGCAGAACCGAGAACAGCATTCGCGCGCATGGAGGTACTCCTAGACTGCACATGCGACTGCCGGTTCGATTTGGAGCAGTTTTGACCTCTGTCAATGTGGCCAACCAGTTCGCGGTGCGAGCCACGACCGTGGCCTGATCTCGCCAGCTGTCCTTGTTACTGAGCCAGTCACGTTCTTCGTCGACGCGTTCTGCGACGGCGGCGCTGCAAGCGGTGCGTCCAGAGCCTCCTCCCGCAGTCGGCCCCAGAAGCGCTCGCCGTACCGGTCGGCGCCGAGCAGCCAGAGCGCGGCGCGGGCGAGGACCGCGCAGTCCAGCGCCTCGTTCCTCTCGCGCAGCTTGGCCCATTCCTGCCGCGCAAAGCCGCGGCGGTCTTTCGCCGTGCGGAGCTGCTCGGCTACCAGCTGCTTGACCCATTCAGCGTCGACACCCTGCGGCAAGTGCACCCAGCCTGGCGGGAACTCGGTGCCATCGCCACGGCCGAGCCAGAGCCGGCGGTAGAGGTCCGCCTTCCAGGTCGAGACCGATACCGTCCATAGCTTCAGGCCTCGGCGGAGCTTCTGGCCGTTGACCAGCGCATCTACCGCAGTCGGACCCTGCAGGGGCTGCGCCCGGTTCCAACCGTCGATGCCCTTGGTCGGCGCGACGCGCGGGTCGTGCAGCCGACGCAGGTGGCCGTAGACCGCCGCGGTGTCGCGGCCGCCGGTGTCGACGCAGGCCTTCGCGATGCGGATGGTGCCGGCACCGGCCCGGGTCCACTCCCTGCCGAGCAGCGCCGCCAGCGCGTCCCACGGTTCGCGCTCCCGCGGGCTGCCTAGGATCACGACGTGGTCGACCAGCCAGGAGGTGTAGCCCTCCGCCCAGCCCCAGACGTCGCACTCGAGGCGATCGTCCTGCACATCCACGCCGGCCGTGAGGCACAGCGCGCCGACGGGCACGACGCCCATCCGGAAGTCCTCGCGGCGCTCGACCAGCCGCTCCCAATCCGGTGCCTCGCCCTGCTCCTGCCAAGTCTCGCCGAGCACCGTGTTCCGAAAGGTCTTGAGGTCCTCGGGCTTGCCCTGGGCCGCCTCCCAATCGCGGGCTATCTGCTCCCAGGAGAGCCAGCCGACCGGCGAGTATAGCGCCGAGATGTGGAAGCCGACGGTGTGCGGGTCCTCGGCGGTGGCGGTCGCCCGCCATTCGCCGCCGGCCAGCATAGCCGTCTTGTGGTGCTCCTCGATTGTCTTGTCGCAGGCCTCGCAGTGGTAGCGCGCCGAACGCGGATCACCCTTCTCCCAGCGGAGCCGCTCGAACCTGAGCCACTGCATCTCGCCGCAGTGCGGGCACGGCACGAAGAACCGGCGCTGGTCCGAGGCGGCGTATTCCCGCTCGATCCGGCTGCGACCCGCGATGGTCGGCGTCGAGACCAGAAACGCCTTGCGGCGCCAGCCGAAGGTGCGGGCCCGCGCCTCGGCCAGCGCGATCGGGTCACCCTCGCCCTCGACGTCGCCGGGATAGGCGTCGATCTCGTCGAGGAAGAGGAACCGCGCCGTCATCGAGCGCAGCCCGACCGCACTGTTCGCGCCGGTCAGCACGAGGATGCCGCCGGGGAATTCCTTCGACAGCAGGGTGTTGCCGCTGTCCCGGGCGCGGGCCGGGGCGACCCTCTCCTTGAGGGCTGGTGTCTCCTCCAGCAGCGGGTCGATGCGCTGGCGCGAGAAGCGCTTCGCCAGCTCGACGGTGGGCTGCACCGCCAGCACCGGGGCCGGCACATGGTGCAGGATGTAGCCGAGCCAGCAATTGCCGCTTTCGGTGGCGCCGACCTGGGCGCCCTTCATGAAGACCACGCGCCGGGCGGGATGCACCGCCGACAGCGCGTCCATCACCTCCCGCAGGTACGGAGTTCGGCTGGTCCGCCAGGGACCGGGTTCCGAAGAGGCCCGGCTGCCGAGGATCCGGTGCCGCTCCGCCCATTGCGACACGGTGAGCTGTGGCGGTGGGCGGAGCATGCCGCCCGCGCGCCGACGCACATAATCACGCGTGCGGGGTCCGATCTCCGCCGATGCCTGGGGGATCGAAGCGATCGGCCGCCTCCGAAAGCAGGTCGGTGATGTGCCCCTGCAGGATGGTTTGCAGCAGGTGCGGGTCGACGCCGAGCTCGGCAGCGATGAGGCCGGAGACGCGGGCCGGCCAGTTCAGCAGCGCGTCGCGCATCGCGCCGGCGATCTCGTCGATCGTGGCGTTGGCCTCCCCGACGTCGAGCAGCCGGCGCTTGTTCTCGTCGAGCGCGAGCCGTTGCGCCTCGACCTTCAGCGCGAGCTGCGCGACCTTCAGCCGGGCGTTGGGGGTACCCTCGGCGGCGGCTCCGCTGGCAAGCGGCGAGCGGACAGGGTCCGCGGTCTCCACCAGGCGCCGGCGAGTCTTGTCGATGTCCCAGCGGCCGTCGGGCTCGCGGGCGATGCGGTTGGTTTGCTCGGCCTTGCGCAGCGCCGTCTCGGTGATGCCGATGCGGCGCGCCGCCTCGCGCGTGGAGGGGGTCAGCTCCGGCATGGCGGCGTCCTCCCGCCACACGTCTCCGCGTCAGTGCCCGAGGCGGCAGTCTGCCGGCAGGCTCTGCGGGCTCACGATGAAAGTGGCTGCCATCCCGGCAGCAGCTCGGGCCGCTGGCCGGGTTCGAGGAGGATCACCCGCTCGGCCCTCAGGTCGTGCCTGCTAGGGCCGAGATGCGTGACAGTGCCGACGGTGAACTGCTCTCGGATGATCGATGCCGGCCCAAAAAGCCGGAGCTCATAAACGGCGCCGACATCCTCTGGGATGTCGGCGCGCCCAAGCAGCCGCTGTTCGCCTCCGTCGTCCAGGAACACCCGCACGCTGCGGCTCCAGAAGCTATGTGGCGAGATGATACACCGTGTAGGAGCCGCGTGCGCCCTCCTTGTTAGGGCCGACCTGACGGACCCGCTCCAGCACCTGCACCTCGATCCCCTGGCGCTTCTTCAGGCCCGCGAAGAAGCCGCGGACCGTGTGCTGCTGCCAGCCGGTGGCCTCGCAGATCTGCGCGATGGTCGCGCCCTCCTCGCGGCGGAGCAGCACGAGCACCTGCTCCTGCTTCGTGCCCTCGCGCGGCTTACGCGGCGCGCCAGGCTCGCGCGCGGCGCGCGCCGGCTTCGCGAGGATCTCGCGCAGGGCATCCATCGCGTCCGTCAGGTCGTATCGCTGGTTGGCCTCGTCGTCCCAGGCGTCGAGGACCCGCTGCGCGGTCTCGCGCAGGTTGGCGCGCGAGGCCGGCGTGGGCGCGCCCAGGGCGGCCGTCGGCGCCGCGGCACCCACACCCTGCGGCAACGGTTCCTCCGCGCCCGTGGGCGCCGTGTCGGCCACCGTCGCGGCGGCCTCCGCGGCGGCCAGGCGCTCGGTGTTGCGGCGGGCGATGGCCTCGGCGCTCTGCTCGTCCTCCTCCGGCGCGTCGCCCGCGTTCGGGTCGATGCCGATGGCACGCAGCCCATCGTCGGTGATCTTCAGCAGCATGTCGTCGCCGTCCACCGTCCACTTCGCGATCGCGTCGTAGGCGGGTTGGTGCACCGCGATCGCCAGGTCATTCTTGAGCAGCGCTTTCGCCACCGCCTGCCGCGCCACGGAGGGCAGCCGCTCGGGCGGGTAGGCCAGGTGCTCGGGATGCTGCGCGGCGGCCTCGAGGATCGCGCGCTGGGTGTCGGTGAGCTTCATCGTCGGGGTCCTTTGTCCAGCACCCGATCAGCCGGGTGCTACCACCCCGAGCCCCGCCGGCGCTTACCGGTCGGGGCAGGCGCGGGCGATGCTCCGCGCACGACGGACCATTCGCGCTGCGGCGCGTCCGAGCCAAGCGGATAGAGCATGCGATCCGCACGTCTCGACCGTCATCGTTTGGGGTTGCGCGCCGGCAGCTTCATACGGTGGCTCCGCAGCCACGCGACGGCAGCGAGCCGGTCCGGCGCTGCCGGATAAGGTGATCGAACACCACGTCATCGGCGGCGTTCTCGGAGCAAACAGCGAACAGGCCGAGAAGTGCGCCGCTGAAGATGGTGGCGTCGTCGGCCGCCGGTGAGGAAACGATGGATCCGATGTTGACGGGCAACCCGTTCGCAGCCGCATGGCTGCGCAGCGCTCATACCTGGGCGCGGCTGATGCATTTCTGGTCCGGTGCGTGGATGCTTGAGCCGCGCAAGGTTCCGGTCAGGAGCCGCCGCCGCTAGGCGGCGTCAAGGACGACTGTACTGCAGCGCCCGGCGGAGTAGCCGCGGCCGCGCGTCAGTTCGTCATGGCGAGCCGATGGGCTGCGACGTCGTCGAAGGTGCGATCCTCGCCGTCGAGCACCGCCGCCCCGCCCGTTGCTTCCTGCCAGCGCCGCACGATCACGTCGGCATAGGCTGGGTCGATCTCCAGCAGCACCGCGCGGCGCCCGGTCCGCTCCGCTGCAATCATCGTCGTGCCCGAGCCGCCGAACGGGTCCAGCACCGTGTCGCGCTGCTTGCTGCTGTTGCGGATGGCGCGCTCGACCAGCGCGACCGGCTTCATCGTGGGATGGAGGTCGTTCCTGGCCGGCTTGTCGAAGTGCCAGACGTTCCCCTGGTCGCGTGCGCCGCACCAGTAGTGCTGCGCGCCGGCCTTCCAGCCGTAAAGCATCGCCTCGAACTGCTGGTGGTAGTCGGCGCGGCCGAGCGCGAAGGTGTTCTTCGCCCAGATGATCGTGCTCGACCACTTCCCACCCGCCTATTGCCAGGCGCGGTGCAGCGTCGGCCATTCGGATGAGGACATGCAGATGTAGCAGGCGCCCTTCGTCACCGAGAGCAGGTTGGCCAGCGCGGGGCGGAGGAAGTCGAGGAAGCCCTGGCCGAGCGCGTCGTTGGCGATGGTCATCCGCGCCGCGGTGCCGCCCTGATAGGCAACGTTGTAGGGCGGGTCGGTGAAGGCCATGTCGGCAAGGCGGTCGACGCCGAGGGCGCGCTGGACGTCGACGAGCTTCGTGACGTCGCCGCAGAAGAGGCGGTGGTCGCCGCACCGCCATAGGTCGCCGGCGCGGGTGACCGGCACGTCTGGCGGCTCCGGCGCGTCGTCGGCATCGTCCTCGAGGCCGGAATCGGCCGCGGCCAGCAGCCGATCGAGCTCCATCCCCGAAAAGCCGAGGACGTCGAGGTCGACGACAGCCTCGTCGCGGATGCGGGCGATCTCGGCGGCGAGCAGCGCCTCGTCCCAGCCGGAGTTCAGCGCGATCTGGTTGTCGGCCAGCCGCAGCGCACGGGCCTGAGCCTCAGTCAGATGCGCCAGGCGGATCACCGGCACCGCGGCCATGCCGAGGCGCTTCGCGGCCATGACACGGCCGTGGCCCGCGACCAGCACGCCCGCAGCATCCACCAGCACCGGGTTCACGAAGCCGAACTCGGCGATGGAGGCGGCGATCTGCGCCACCTGGTCGTCGGAATGCGTCCGCGCGTTCTCGGCGTAGGGCACCAGCACGGCGACCGGGACGGTGGTGACCTGGAGGTCAGGCTGCACTGGAGGTGACCTCCATTCGCGACGCGGCAACGGCGTCGTAATCGCGCCCGTCATTCACCGGCGTCAGCGGCAAATCCGGATGCAGCATCTGCCAGTGCCACGCGCGGGGGCATGTCAGGGCTTGCCGCGCGCGCCGCGGCGGCGCCACATAAGTTAGGCCGGTCCACGGCCGGAGAATGCGCCATGCTTGCCTCGGTGCTCGCCCCGCGTCTTGCCCGCCACGGCATCCACTATGCCTGGGTGATGGTGGCGCTGACCTTCCTGGTCTCGATCTGCACCTCGGCCGCGGTCAGCCTGCCGGGTGTGCTCATCGTGCCGATGTCGCGCGAGCTCGGCTGGGGCCGTGGCGAGGTCTCCGGCGCCATGGGGCTGATGTTCCTACTGTTCGCGGTGACCGCGCCCTTCGCCGGGGCGCTGCTACTGCGCTACGGGCTGCGGCGGATGGTGGTCACCGGCACCGCGCTCGCCACGTTGTGCGTGCTGGGCGTGACCCGCACCACCGAGCCCTGGCATGTCTGGCTGGCTCTGGGCGTGCTGGGCCTGGCGGCGGGGATGATGGCGCTGGTGCTGTCGGCCACGGTCGTAAACCGGTGGTTTCAGGAGCGGCGGGGGCTCGCCATGGGCATACTGACGGCGGCCTTCGCAGCGGGGCAACTCAGCTTCCTGCCGGCGGCGGCGACGCTGGCCGAATCGCAGGGCTGGCGCGTCGCAGTGGCACCGGCCGTGGCCGGGCTCGGGCTCTGCGCGCTGCTCTATGTCCTATTCGCGCGCGACTGGCCGGCCGACCTGAGGCTCGCGCCTTTCGGCGGGGTGGCGGTGGTACGGCCGGCAACGCCGCCGGCGGGCAACGCCGTGGCGTTCAGCCTCGGCGTTCTGGCCGAGGCCTCGGCGACGCGCGCGTTTTGTATCCTGGCCGGGACTTTCTTCATCTGCGGCCTGTCCTCGACCGGCATCGTCAGCCAGCACTTCATTCCGTTCTGTGCGGATAACGGCGTTGGCTCGGTGACTGCGGCGTCGATCCTGGCGTTGATGGGCGTGTTCAACTTCATGGGCACGGTCGGGTCCGGCTGGCTGACCGACCGCTACGACAACCGGATGCTCCTCGCGTGGTATTACGCGCTGCGCGGTATGTCTCTGGTCTGGCTGCCCTTCGGCAATTTCGACATGCTCGCGCTGACGCTCTGGGCCGTGTTCTTCGGGCTCGACTTCGTCGCCACGGTGCCGCCCACGGCGCGGCTCACGGCGCAGCATTTTGGGCCGGAGAAGGCCGCGGTGGTGTTCGGCTGGATCTTCGCGGCGCACCAGCTCGGCTCCGCCACCTCGGCGCTGTTCGCCGGCATCTGGCGCGACGCTGTAGCGACCTACCTGCCGGCTTTCGTCACCGTGGGGCTGGCCAGCATCCTAGCCGCCGTGGTGGTGCTGGCACTGCGGAACGCGCGCGCGGCCCCGCCACGGCCCGCCTGAGCGGTCTCAGCGCCTGGGGTCGTAGAGCAAGGGTACACGCCTGTGCCGGGGAGAGATGGCCGAGCCGCAGCACCGGTATTGAGGCGAGGACCAGATGCTTTGGTGCCAGGACGCGGCTGCGACCGGCAGGGCTGACACGACATGGTCAGGCTGCACTGGCGATGCCCCTAATCCGCGACGCGGCCACGGCGTCGTAGTTCCGACCGTCGTCGGCCAGCGTCACCGCCTGGTCGGGGTGCAGGATCCGCCAGCGGGCAATCGCCAGGTCGACATAGGCCGGCGCGAGCTCGAGGGCGCGGACGCGACGTCCGGTCCGCTGGCCGGCGATGATCGTCGTGCCGGCGCCGGCGAAAGGCTCGAACACGATGTCGCCTTCGTCGGCGTAGGCCCGCATCAGGAACTCGGGCAGTGCGACGGGGAACACCGCCGGGTGCTCGGTCTCGATGCCGCGCGCCTTGTGCCGGGTGATGCGTAGCACGCTGTCCGGGATCCGGGTCTCTTGCACGCCCTGGCCGGCGTGCTGCCATTCGCCGACCGTCCCGTCCTTCGCGCGCATGCCGCCGTGGCTGCTGTTGACGTGCCCGGCCCAGCGGCAGGGGATGATCTTGTTGGGCCGGCGCGGCTCGCGATTGAAGTGGAAGACCAGCTCGAAGGCCGGAGCGAGCCGCCCGTTCCAGTCACCGGGCAGGCCCGGCCCCTGGTCCCAGGCGTAAAGGCCGAACCGGCGCCAGCCCTGCGCGCGCATCCAGTCGAGCCAGCCCGACCAGTAGGGCTGCCACTCGCTGTCGCGGTGGATCAGCCCGAGATTCACGAGCAGCTGCGCGTCGGCACGAGCGGCATGGTCGAGATGCTGGAACACGCCCTGCATCAGCGCGTCCCAATCTGAGACGCCGCCGGTGGTGTAGTCGCGCTGGTTCCCGTAGGGCGGGCTGGTGAAGAGCAGCGCCGCGCGGTAGGTGCCCATGACGCGGGCGACTGTCGCTGCGTCCGTGCTGTCGCCGCAGAGCAGACGGTGCTCGCCGAGCAGCCAGAGGTCGCCCGGACGGGTGACGGCCTGGCGCGGCGGATCCGGTGCGGCATCGGCGGGGTCATCCTCCGCCGAGGCATCCGTCTCCGCCGCGCCGTCCCCGCTCCCCTGGACCGCGGGCGCCGACAGGGCCTCGGGCGCGTCGCCGTCGGACACGGCATCTCCAGCCGCCGCGAGGATGTCGTCGAGCTCCGCGGTCGAGAAGCCGAGCACGGCGAGGTCGAGGTCCGGCGCGGCCTGCGCCGCGGCAAGCGCATCGCGCAGCAGCGCCTGGTCCCAGGTCGCGTTCTCGGCGATCCGGTTGTCGGCGAGCCGGAGCGCTTCCTTCTGTGCCGCGGCCAGGTGCCGCAGCACGATCGTCGGCACCTTCTCGATGCCGAGCGCCACGGCGGCCTCGAGCCGGCCATGACCTGCGATCAGCACGCCCGCCTCGTCCACCAGCAGCGGGTTGGTGAAACCGAAGGCCAGCATGCTGGCCTTGATCTGCTCGATTTGCGCGGCGCTGTGCACGCGCGCGTTGCCGGGATGCGCGCGCAGCTCCGCCACCGGGCGCAGCAGGATCTTCGCTGCCATCCAGGGGAGCGTCATCAGGCCATCCAGGATCAGGAGGGGGGTGCGAACCATGCAACCCGCGGCTGCGAACCGACGCGGCGATGGTTCGCAGCTAAGCGATTGAGATCAGTGCCGAAGGGTGCGAACTGCGAACCATGTTTTCAGGCTGGCGCTAGCGATGTCGCGCGCTTCCGCCCCCCGCATACGCCGGGCCCAGGAAGGACCCTGCGGCTCGCGAGCCACTGTCTCGATGGAGCGACGCTGTGGCTCATCCGCCACCGCCGCGTCGAGCTACACGATCTCGACGTTCCTCAGGTCTAGCAGCAGCGATTCACGCGCCGCCATGGGGTGAATTGTAACTGCGTGGCCAGGTCGACACGGCGTTGGCGGCGCGATCTCGACCGCGGGCCCGCCGGGCTATTGAGCGGCCAGGCGGCGTGGTTCTCCGAGGTGACTTGCAGGTGCGCACACTTGGCGTGAGAGGTCCTTGCGGGGGACCCCCGTCCGGTGGTGGGCGTTCAGCGCTTCGTTATTCCGCATCCGTCGCGCACCCCGGCCCGGTAGCGCGGGTGGGCCATCCCGGCCCGCGGAGCGAGCTTTTTTATGCAAGACGATTTCACTCAGGACGGCAAAGCCCTGTTCCAAACCGATTTCACGGCGCTCGACAATTCCGGGGTCAGCGGGCACGCCGTCCTTCTCGTCGATTCGGCAGCCCAGACCGTCACGGTGGACATCGAGGCGCAGGGCCTCGAGCCCGGCCAGATGCACATCCAGCACATCCACGGCTTCGCCGACGATTCCAAGAGCCACTCGCCGAGCATCGCCCAGGACACCGACGGCGACGGCTTCGTCGAACTCGGGGAAGGGCTGCCGAGCTACGGGCCGATCCAGCTCAACCTGACGCTCAACCCCGAAAACGCGGTGCATGACCACGGCGCTGGCCACGACCACACCGCCGCCGCGATCTTCCCGACGGTCGGTGCCGACGGCGTGCTCCGTTACCACGAGGTGTTTGCCTTTAACCCGGCCGACCCGAACGCGCAGGCGATCTTCGACGACATTATGCCGCTCGGCGCGAAGGAGATCGTGCTGCACGGCATGACCACGACGGCGCGCCAGGGTGCCGGCACGGAAGGCGAAGTGGACGGCACTGCCGGCTTCAAGCTGGTGCTGCCCGTCGCGTCGGGGGAGCTGACCCAGGTCGAGGGTGCGGCCGCAGTGCTGGCCGCCACGGATGCGCTCGGCGTCGATCCTGGGGCGGTGGTGGACTGGAATGCGATCGGCGACCAGGTGCAGGCCAATTTCGACGCGACGGGCCATTGGTTCCTCTGATCGGGACAGTTGCAGGGCACGGGGGAATCCCCCGTGCCCATCCCGCCTCGCCCTATCCCACCGCGTGCGACAGGAAGCCCATCTACGCCAGCACGGACGAGACCTCCGGCGCCTTGAGCACGACGAAGCCGGCCTCCCGGTAGCTGTTGGGCAGCAAAGGGACAGCATCGCCGAGCTCGTCCACCATTAGCCGTGCCATGCGCGCTTCTGTTAGCGCCTGAACGTTAGCGAAATGCTGGCGTTGAGCTGTTGCTAGACGCCCAACCAGACCTGCCGTCCTCAACTCACGCCGCCCGCTGCCGCCGCGTGATTCCGAAGCGCATCGCGAGCATCCCAAGGGCGCCGACAAGGATCCCCTGCGCCACCGGCCCGTGCACAGGGCGACCTGACCAGCCCTGACGCTGCGCCCATTCGCGGACCGAGAACTCGAGCCCGACGACGAACCACACGCAGGAGCCGCCTGGGCTGTCATGGCCGCCGAGCGCGTCCAGCGCCTCCGCCACGCGCCGCCGCGCGTCGATCTGCCGGTTCGACATCGCGTCAGCGGTGGCGCCCGCCAGCCGAATCAGCTGCGAGGTGGCGATGCCGTCCAGCGCGGCGGACCGGAACAGGGTGCGGAAGATCTGCCCCGCCTCGTGCATCTGCTCCGTGATCGTGCCGTTCGCCAGCATCATGCCAAGCGTGTCGACGGCGCGGCGGTGCTGGACCGGGCTGCCGGTCTCCGGATCCGCCTCGCGGATCGGTTCCGAGAAGCCGCCGTGCTGCAGCCGCCACTTCGACGGTGCCGCTAGATCGTCGTGCTTCGCCTTCGATGCCTTCGCCTTCCGCTTACCGGGCATGGCTGTTCCCTCCATTGCGGCGGCCCCAGCGCCGATTGGCCTCATTGGTAATGGCCTGGCGGAGCCAGTCGTCCGTGATCTCGGCGACCGGCAGGGCCACGATGCCGTGGCAATGCCAGGTGGCAGCCCGCATGGCATTCATCTCGTTCTCGTTGGTTGGGCCGCGCGTTCCGCGGTCGAGGCAGGACCGGGGCGGCAGCGGTGCGCCGTGCATGCTCATGCCCGGCCTCCCGTGGGGTCGGTCGCCCAGAGCAGCAGCGCGATTGCGTCCGCCTCGTTGTCATCTGCCGGTGTGAAGCCGCGGGCCTGGATAGCGGCGACCATCTTCGCCTTGTCGGCATTGCCCTTGCCGGTGGCGTAGCGCTTGATCGTGCCGACCGGAACGCCCTCGTAGGGGACGTCGTGTTCCTCGCACCAGGCGCTCAGCATGCCGAGGAAGCCGCCATAGATGTGGGCCGCGTCCGTCCCGGCATGTGCGCGGACTTCCTCGAACACGATCCGCGCCACGCCGCCAGACAGTGCGGCGACCTCCGCCAGCCAGCCGCGAAAGCGCAGGAAGCGCATTCCGCCGCCCTCGAAGCGGGTCGGCTTGAAAGTCATGCTGCCGGAGCTGATGCCGCCGTCCTGGGCGCGCAGCGCCCAGCCGGTGGTGGTGCCGAGGTCGAGTGCGAGCACGGCGTGGTGCGCCAGGCTGATTGCGGGCAAGAGGGCGTTGGGCGGTCCGCTTGCATTGGCAGCGGGCATGGTGAGAGTCGCGGGTGCCATGGAGGTCTCCGAGAGGGGTCGTCGTGGTGAGGGCGGCGACGGCGCGGTTCTTGGCGGAGCTCGCCGTCGCTGCCCGGCTTCGGTGCGAGATGCACGCCCGGGCGGCCCCGTGCTGTGCGGCCGGCGCATCACGGCACGTCCTCCAGCCAGGATGGCGGGAGGGGAGGATGGGGAGGATGCGGATCTGCGGCGCGCATATCCTCCCCGCCGGCAACCCAGCTTTCTCTAAGGGCTGGGGAGAAAGGGGAGGAAGGGGAGGAAATCCCGGCCCTCCCTGTAAGCGTATGCGCGCGCGCGTACGCATGTGTGTGGGGGGTGGAAATATCCTCCCCTTCCTCCCCTTTCTCCCCGGCCCGAGGTTTTCCGTGGCTTTCAGACCAATCGTTCCGGGGAGAATGCGGGGAGGATATGGTCTCGCCGATCGATATCCTCCCCGCCGGAGCGGTGTCAGGGGAGGAAGGGGAGGATCGATCGTGGCCGTCCTGAGGCGCGGGCTGCAGCTTCCAACGCTGCGCACCGTGCGCCAATGATCCCTGTCGCAGATGGACGAGGCGACCACCAACCCGAAAAGCGCGGTCGCGCAGCTTACTCAGCCCGCGGCCGAGCCGGATCTTCTGACCCTGTTCGTCACGTGCCGAGATCGGCAGGGCTGGCTCGGCGCGTACCGCGTGACCGATGAGATCGCTGGTGGTGACCTCCACTGTGCCGAAGCGATCCCACCAGATCTGGATGAAAGCGCGCCAGGCGCCGCCCTCCGTATCCGAGGCAGCCATCAGCTCTTCTAGGTTGCCGAGAAAGCTGGGTACGCGAGCGACAGCCAGGATGCCGCTCATTGTCGCCGACCACGCCTCGTAGCTGCCGATGCTGACTTCGGCGCGAGGACGGCCGGCTGCGATCCAGGCACGGCAAAGGGTGAGGCAGGCGGCCACCAGCCTCGCGCGGTTCGCGCGCACCCACGCCATGAGATCGGGATGACGGAAGCCGTCGCGGCGCCAGGGCTGGTCAGTGCGCGCGTCGAGGCGAATGCGCACGAGCCGCCGGGCGATCTCGTGCGAAGAGGTCGGGTTGTTGCCGGTGGCGACCCAGGTGCAGCGGATAGGCAGGCGCGCCATCTCCGAGACGCCGAGGATGCGGTCCTCCCAGAACGGCGCGGTGAGCGCAGCGGCGAGCGCCGCGCTATCGAGTTCCGCGCGCAGGTTGTCGATGAGCACGAGCGAGGGGATCTGGCGCAGCTTCGCGGTCATGCGCTTGCGCCACTCCTCGTCGTCGCGCCCTTCTGTCATGACCGACGCGCCGCAGCCGGTATGGATGGTGGCGATGACGTCGACCATCAGCGTGGCGCCGGTGCCAGGGAAGGCTTTTCGATGAGGTGCAGCGGCGTCGGCCCATCGATCATTGCGCGCACGAATCCGAGCAGCAGCAGGCAGAGCGCGTGTGCCCGCTCCGCCTCCGAGGTGAACGGGAAGTCGCCCAACAGCTCGTCGAGCAGCAGCGATCTGGCGCCGGCGACGTCCGTTGCGGTGGGGCGGTCAGGGACTGGCGGCAGGACGAAGCCCGGCGGCGGGCGGTAGAGGAGCCGCGCGTCGGGATGGTAGCCGGGCTCGGTAAGCAGAACGCCCGCGCGTCCGAGCACCGGTGCGGTGACTATGCCAGCCAGCACCGGCAGTGCCGGATCGGGCGTGGCGATCATCGACTTCACCACGCCGGTCGGCGGCGGTGCCGGCACCAGGTCGCCTTTGACGTTGACCTTTCGCCAGTCGGCGAGCTTAGCGAGCATGTGCCGCAGGCGTTCCTCACGGACCGTCACCGGCACCGGGCGGCCTTCATCGTCGGGCACGACCCAGGACGGCTCTCCGCCGAGCCGAAACAGCCAGGGCGAGCGGTTTGCCCCGAGCACGAGGCTCCAGGCGCGCCCGGTAGCTCGATCGAGATTGCCCTCGTCGGTCCGTGCCGTCGGCAGTGGATACGCCGGTTCGACAAAGCCGATCGGCAGGTGCCGGCCTGTTTCGGGATCCTGGGACGGAGCGCTGCCAGCGTTGCCGCGCATCGCCCAGTCCATCAGGGTCGCGATTGCCTCGGCGCCGTCGCGCTGCAGCATGTCGTTGAAGTCGTCGCCCTCGCGTGGCGGGAGAGCAATGCTGACCTCGCGCCCATCGAGGCGGAGCTTCGCCCAGGCCGCCTCGGCGGCGCGAAGGCCGGCGCCGGACGCGTCGTGGTCGGCGAGGATGACGACGCGCCGTGCCTCCGGCGGCAGCACTACTTGCTCGACGCCGCTAGTGGAGAGCGCGGACCAGACAGGGAGGCCCGGGCAGGCCAGCATAGCGGCGAGGCCGGTCTCGATGCCTTCGCAGAGGCCGAGCACGCCGTGCGGGCCAATCGGAGCCAGCCGGACCGTGCCACCGCCGCTCTTACCGAGCGCCATGCGCGGCTTGGGTATGTCGGCCTTACGGACCGCGTCACCGTTCTCCCGGAGGTAGGTCCGGTGCACCGCCACCACCTCGCCGGTGAGGTTGCGCACCAGGCCGAGCATGGCGGGGTAGCCGGCGCGGGTTTCGAAGTTCGCGAGGTCGGGGTGGAACAGCAGGTCTGCACTGTCCGGCACTGCAAGGCCGCGGTCGCGGAGGTAGCGCTCCGCCGCGGTTCCGCGGATCGGCAGCGCGTGTTCGCGGATGAAGGCGATCTCGTGCGTGGCGTCACGCTCCGGCTTCGGCGCCGCCGGCGGCTCCTGCCGGGCGGGACCTTCGCCGGTCCAGCCGATCATCGCTGCCGCATGCGCGAACAGCGCCCGATCCGCCAGCCCTGTCCCCTGCGCCAGAGTCGAGAGGGGCCCGCCACCGTCGCCACCGTCGAAGTCGTGCCAGTCGCCTGCATGCTCGCCGCGCAGCATGATCACGCAGGAGCCCGACTGCCGCGGCGGTGCGCCGTGGATATTGGCCAGCCGCCATTCGTCGCCTTGCCGTCGGCCGTTCGGGAACAGGCCCGGCACCCAAGCTAGGGCCGTGTCCCGCAGTCCGCGCACGATCTCCTCGAGGTCGTAGCGGATCGGTGCTGCGGCGGCGTCGTTCAGGTCAATCAAGCAGGACCAGCCCGCGCTCCGCGCACGTGATCGCGGTGTAGAGCCAGCGCGCACGATCCTCGGGAGTGCGGGAGAGGCCGTCGTCGTAGACGACGACGTTCTCCCACTGGCTTCCCTGCGCCTTGTGGCAGGTGATCGCGTAGCCCCAGGAGGTCTCGATCAGACCGCGCAGCTCACGCCAGTCCTGCCGCGCGCGATCCGGCTGCAGTCGAACGTGGTCGTCGTAGTGACCCTTGTAGAAGCGATGCCGGCCGGCGATCGCGAGGCCATCCTCGGTTGTGACGCTTGCGCGGAAGGAAAGAGGGCCGTCATCCTCGATCTCGGCGAGGTTGACGAACATTCCATTGACCAGGCCGAGGTCATGCCGGTTCTTGAGGCAGATGATCTTTTCGCTGCGCCCGTCCGGATAAGTGGCTGGAAAGCCGGCGGCCACCTTCATCGCCCCGTTCAACCACAGCCTGGTGCTGTTCCGTCCGCAGATGACCTGACCGCCGCGGAGCATCTGCACCGGGCCGACGGCGTTTCGCGGTAGCTTCCAGACATGCTCGTCATGTCCGCCGGGCGGGATCTCGATCCGCTGCCGCGCCATGGTGGCGAGGCGGATGATCGCGCTCTCACCGGCCTGGCGGTGGATCTCGGTGAGCATCACGTCGGGTGGCGCCTCGGTGAAGGCACCGGCGCCCTTGATCGGCGGGAGCTGGCCAGGATCGCCGAGCACCAGGATCGGCTTGCCGAAGGCGAGCAGGTCGGCCGCCATCTCCGGCCCGACCATCGAGACCTCGTCGAGCACGAGCAGCGCGGCGTCTCGCACGCGCGACTGCTCGTTCAGCAGGAAGGAGGGCTTGTGGATGTCGGCGAGCCGGAGCTGCAGCTTGCTGATCTGCGTCTCCGCGAAGGCGCGCTCGGCTGGCCTCATGCGCCCGAGCTCGCGCTGGAGGTCAAACAGCTCCTTCTCGACGCGGGCGATCTCCTCCGGCGTCGCCTCCGAGACGCGGTAGATGAGCGAGTGGATGGTGGAGGCTGGTGTGCCCTTGCGGGTCATTACCAGCGCCGCCTTGCCGGTAAAGGCCGCAAACAGCACGCCGCCGGCGGTGTCGCCGTCGCGCGCCATGGGTTCGAGGCCGAGCGCCTCGATCGCCGCGGCCGTGATGGTGCTCTTGCCGGTTCCGGCATAGCCGAACAGCCGGAACACCTGCTGCTGGAGCGCGCGATGACGGTACCAGTCTACAATGGCCACGATAGCCGCGGCCTGCTGGGGCGAGGGTGTGATGCTCATGCTCGCGTCTCCCAGCAGCGGGCGGCGTAGGGACAGAAACGGCAGAGGTAAAAGTCGCGCGCCTGCGCTACGCGCGGCGGCACTTCGCCAGCGTCAGCGGCGCGGAGAATGTCGACGGCGTGGTCCGAGAGACGCTGCGCTTCGGCCGCATCGAATGGGATGGCCTCGTGGCGCAGCACCAGCGTGTCGCGGTTCAGCGCGGTAAGCAGCGCGACCTCGATGCCGAAGTACGCCATGTAGAGCTGCACTTGCGCGAAGTAGATGGGCTTCGAGAGACGCAGCCCGCGCTTCACCAGATCGGTCCAGGATTTCTGGCCGAGCGCCTTGTGCTCCCAGAGGCAGGGCCAACGGATGCCGACGTCAGGTCCCGCGACGATCACGCCATCGGCGTGGCCGCGAAGCCGGCCTCGCGCAGCGACAAAGCCGAACTGCTCTCCGTCCAGTCCTCGATCGCGCAGATCGAAGCCCGCCTGCCGCAACCAGCGGATGGACAGAGCCTCGAATTGGTGACCAGCATCGAACACCCGCAGGATGCTGGCGTCGAAGTCTCGCTCCTTCGGCGCATGCGTGATCTCGTAGACCAGCTTGCGCGCGCAGGGTTCGCCAACGCGACTGCCACCGAGATAGTCACGCGGAGCCTGCCGGCGCTGGCGCGCGAGCAGCGCCGCGTCAATTGCCGCATTGACGCGCGCGGTGACCGCATCCGCGTCGCTGGGCGGCGCATTGTCTCGGCCGTAGACCGCGCCGGAGCCGTGGTTCATGTCGAGCATGCAGATCTCCGGTTCCTTCGTGCCTTCGCCGTCGGGCTGTCCTGTCCGGTTCGGTTTCGGCAGTAGTCCACGAAGCCCGGCGCGTTCAGATTCTCCTTCTGTGTGCCCCAGCGCAGGTTGCTTGCTCTGTTGTTGGCCGCGTTCTCGTCGAGGTGCATGACCACGGCACCCTCGAAGGGAGACGGACCGTGAAATGCCTCAGCGACGAGCCGTGCGACCTTCCAGGTCCGCTCATCCACTGTCGTCACGAAGCGCCCGTCGGCCTTGTTCCAGACGCCGAAGGTCGGTGTCCCCCCGTAGGGACGCTCTCCGCCGTGCGGCATTGGCCCGCGATACGGCGTGATCATCGCGCGTCCTTCGCTGCTGGCAAGCACGCCGGGCACGCTGGGGACATCGCGCCAGATCTCTCCGGTGCTCATGGCGATCTCCCCTCAGCTAAAAGGAATCGGGTCGTCGAGCGGGTCGCGCTCGGCGGCCTGGCGCTGCATTGAGGCCTGGAAGCCATCGACGCAGGCCTCGATGATCCGGTCGATCTCGCCTGCGCTGCGGCCGTGGAACGGGGCCAGCAGGTTCAGCTCGGTGAGCACCTCGGCGAGTGGCCGACGCGCTTCCTTAACCGCCTGCTGCTCCATCGGCGTCTTGTCGATCACGCCGCCGCTCCGCCGCGCCAGCGCGCTGCCGCTCTGCGCGCAGGCCATGCTGCAAAACTGGTAACGCGGGAACTCGCCGAAGCGCAGGCCGTGGACGTAGCCGTGGCCCTTCGCCTCGCGGCCGCAGAGCGCACAGACCAGACGCCGGACCTGATCGTCCGGCGTGCACCGTGGCGCCGCCGACGCTGCCGCGGGTCGGGGCGGCGACGGCCGCGGTTTGCTCCAGCGCCGGCGCGCCATGCCAACATCAGCCGTTCAGCCATGCGGGGCCGCCCGCGGTGGGGGACGCTTGCGGCACGGGCGCGGCCTGGGCCGAAGAGGGCGCCACCGGGGGGGCCCAGCTGCGCCCGGCCATGGCAGGCGACTGTGCCGCGCCCGTGTTGGCCCAGGCGGCGGGGGCGGCGGGCGCGGGTACCTGGCGCTTGGGCCGCGGCGGTGACGGTGCAGGCGGCACCGTCTCCCCGGCCATGATCGGCCGGTATTCCGGCTCGCCCGGCAGCACGACCCGCTCCAGCCGATTGCTGGCACTGTAGCCCGCGTCCGAAGCCGGCTCGATGCAGATCTTGGCGGCGAAGGTGATACCGGACAGATCGGCAAGGCCGCGCAGCACCCGCTTTGCCTTCGCCGTCTCGCTCATGTCGTTCGGATCGAGGCCGAGCGCGCTGTCGATCATCGCGCGGAAGGTCCCCTTGGAGATCTTCCAGGCGATGGAGACGCCGTGCTCGTCAACCTTCCCGCCCGCCACGGTGAAGTTCTGCCAGAACTTCCGCTTGGTGTGCGGGCCGGTCACCACGGTGAACTCAGCGTCGACCATCTTGGCGTCGCTGCCGTTGCGCGACGCCTTCAGCAGGCCACGGTCCACCTCGCCCTGGCCGTCGGTCCCGCCGGGGCGGATCACCATGGTGACCTTGGCGAAGGTGCCGTCGGGGATCACGTCGGAGCTGCGCGGCAGCTCGGCGTCGTTCATGTCGTACATCGGTGGCTCCTGTCGGCTCAGGCGGTGGGTGCGGCGGTGGCGTTGATCTTGCGGAGCAGCGCGGCGAGGTCGGCGGGCTCTGTTTCGTCGAGTCGGCCGGAGCGATCTTTCGCGGGCAGCCCGAAGCGATTGCCGGCGCGACACACAAACATTCGCTCGGTGCCGTGCTCGGGATCGTGACGCAGCGTGCCGTCCTTCTCCCGCGTGAAGAGCGCCATGGAGATGACCTGGTCGACGATGCCGGGCAGTTCGCGCGCGGCCTTGCCGCCCTCCATCTGCGGCTGCCATGTGGCCTTGCCGAACTCGTCGGTGTGCTTCTCCAGGATGCCGACCATGATGGTGGTCTTGCCTGGCGCGTGCTGGAGATGCTTCAGCAGCCCAATCACCTCGCGCGCCATCAGGCCGTAGGCGCCGCGCACATCGGGCTTGCCGGTCTTTTCGGAGAACGCCTCGGGCTGCTTCTTGGCCCAAGCCATCGCCTGGCGCGTCAGGTCGGTGATGCTATCCAGGAACACGATCGACTTGCTGCCGAGCAGCGCGACCAGCTCGGGATGCTGGCCGGCGAAGTGCGTGTAGTGCTGCTGCGAGAAGAACGCCTCCGGCGCCGCGGCGGGATTCGGGCCACCGACGAGGGAGGCGAGCACCACCAGGTCCTCGAAGCAGCGGACGGGGATGCTGTCGCCAGGCCAGTCCTGGACGGACTTCATCCCGGCCTCGAGGTCGATGCAGACCGTCTCGCTGGGCGACAAACGCTTCAGCTGCGTCGTCTTGCCGACGCCGGTCTGGCCGAACAGCGCGATCGTGGTCTTGTTGACCGCCCGGGAGAGCCGCTCGTCGGCAGTAATGATGCGGAGCGTCATCAGCCGATCTCCCCGAACAGGAAGGGAGTGCTGGCGTGCGGGCTGTCGCGCCGCTCCGTCTCGGACATGATGGTCAGGCGGTAGACCGGCCTGCCTGTGCGAACAGTGCGCGCCGGCTCGAAAGCCCTGCGGATTCGCTCCGGCCAGGCGGTGTAGGCGCGCTCCGAGACCTTGAAGCTGACCTCGAGGTATTCGCTCGGGTCCTCGCCACCGGTGCGGATCTGGTCAGCAAGCGTGGCGAGGCGGCGCTGGTCCCATTCCACCCGCTTCGGGAGCTCGACGGCGATCTCCACGGTCCCGTCTTGGAACCGGACCGTGCCAGTGTCCTTCCGCGCCTCCGCGCGGGCACCGATCGCGCGCTGCTCGTAGCGGAGCGCCACGGCGGCCTCGATCCAGTCCTGCATGCGCTTCGCGCTGTCAACGGCCTCGCGGGCGTCGGACTGCAGGAGCGCAAGCTGATCGGCCGGCAGCGCGATGACGTCGCCGACTGGAAGGTTATGGACGCTCTCGAGCGTCGGGCGGTTGCTTTGCGTCTGCATCACGCCGCCTCCGCCAGGAGCAGTGACGGCGCGGCCAACGCGCGGGCGCTGCGGGCGCTCAGCGGGCGGCGACGAACCACCAGCAGATACGCGAAGCACGCCTCGCCGACGCGACGCTGCAGCAGGTCCGCCCATCCCGCCGCTGCCAGCCGCCAGGCGCGGGCCGCCAGGGCGTTCAGCGCATCGCGCTGCTCCGGCGCGAGATTGGTGGCGAGCCGGTCGCGATCGCGCGCCAGCATGCCGACGTGATAGACGATGGACGTGCCAGGCGTGGCGTCGGCCAGGCGATCCTGGAGCTCGTTCTCGGTGCTGACGACGTCGGCGCGTGTGGTGAACGGCAGCACGGCGTGGCAGGCGGGGTGCTGTATGCGCATCGGCGCGAGATCCTTTCTGCACATGGTTCGGCATCTCCTCTTTACGGAGCGGGATGCGATTTTCTCTCAGGGGTTCGCGCTGCTCGGCGCACGCATCGGCGTCGCGCGGGTTGGCCGCAGCCCGGCAGCGTGCAGCCAGCAGCGCAGCTCGGCCATGGCTCGGTAGAAGGCGGCGCAGGATCCCGACGCCTCTCGCTGCGCATCCGCGATGTCGGTGGTGCGCCGGATCAGATCGAGCAGCAGGCGGCAGGGCGCGGGGATCTCGTCACCGACGCGCGCGAGGTCGAGCGCAATGTCCGGATCGACCTCGTCGCACTGGGTCGCGGAGGCGCCGGCGGGGAAGGCGTCCAGATCAAGGTCGACAAAGACCGGCCGGGGACCACGCCGGCGAGCCCGTACGCGATCCGCGACCGCATGCTGCGCCAGGATTGTCGCGAAGGCGGCCCACCGCCCGCGCGCGGCATCGAAGCGCGCGTCGCGCTCCAGCATGGCGAGCAGGATGTCCTGACGCAGATCCTCCCGGTCGCAACGCGATAGGCTCAGCCGGCGCCCGCCGCGGTGCGCGTAGCGGCCGGCGATGGCGAGGCTGGCGGCGAGGCGGTCAGGGTCCCAGCTGGCGGGTTGAGGCGAGGGTCGGGGGCCTTGCGTGGCCATTTTGGTCTCCGGCGTCGGGCGGGGTGTTGCGACGCCAGGAATGGACCACGGCCGGGTTCGGCCAGTTGAACAGCAAAGGCAATAATTCCTGGACAGGAGATCGGCGGAATTGCTGACCGACGCGAAGCACCGCTTTGTCCAGGGCTTCCGGCCGGCGTAGCCCTGCCCGCTAAATCGGTTCGTCAATTTAATGACCGGATTGTTGTCCGCGCGCTGGACTCACAGTGGGGATAGAACGTAAACAGAACATACCGCCTTGCGCAGGCACGCAAACACGGGAGGCCATCATCCATGACCGTCGCCCTGTCCTACCCGCATGACGCCAAGACCGGCGCGCCGCGCCCGCTCCAGGCCGAAACCCTCTGGGCCGTGGCCGCGCAATTGCGCGATGCCGTTGCCCGGGATGGCTCGCCCTGGGCGCTCAGCAGCCGCGCGCTGGTCGCGGCCGCCAAACGGCTTCAGGTGAACGGCCGCGAGATCGCCTCTACCTGGGACTTCTCGCAGCGTGTCCATCACGCTGCGGGTCGGGAAGTGCTCGGCGTCTTCGAGACGGATCCCTCCGCGCCTGGGCTCGCGCTGGTGTCGGTGAACGGCCAAATGATCAGGAACCGGCCGGATCTTGAGCTCAGCACGGTGGCACATGAGATCGGCCACATCGTGTTCGATGCGCCGGCGTCGGTCGCGGAGCCGACGCGGCGCTATCGCTCGGAAACGCGCGGGCCCGGCTGCCTCGATGGCGCCACCGCCCGCGCGGAGCGACGCGCCAACGAGTTCATGGGCGCGCTGCTGGTGCCGCCCCAGCCACTGCACCTGCGGCTTGTGGCGCGGGCACGCAGCGAGGGTCTGCGTATGATGCACGCGCCGCATCGCGGGCGCCCGGGCTGCCGGGTCCTTCCTGCGAGCACACCGCCCGACGCGCTCGCCGGACTGACAGCTGCGCTGGCCGGCGATTTCGGCGTGTCGGATCGCTTCATCGCGGTGCGGCTGCGGCGTTACCGACTCATCGCAGGAGACGCGTCATGAGCTTCGGCCCCATCATCCGGGAGCGGCGCATCGCGCTTGGCATCGGGCTGGTGGACATGTCCGAGCGGCTCGGCATCTCCGCGCCCTACCTCTCACGCATCGAGCGCGAGCTGGAGAGCCCGCCCAGGGACGAGCTTATCGAGCGGGCTGCGGCAATCCTTGGGCTGCAGATGGACGACCTGTTCGTGAAGGCCCGCCGGCTACCCCCCGATATGCGAGATAACATGGAGACGGTGGTGCGCGCCTACCGGCGGCTGCGCTCGATCGGAGGACGGTGACGGCATGTCGCGCCTGATCTCGCGAAAGCCCTACTACACGCTGGCAGAGGTGTGCGAGCGCTGGTCGCTGAGCATGGCGGACATCACCGCTTATTCCCTGGAAGGTGAGCTCATCGTCTCCATTGCTGTCGGCGGATTGCCCTTCGCGGTGAGCGACATCGACCATGAGGAGGATGGCCGACCGTTCCACATTCCTTGCGGCACGCGCTGGCACGTCGGCACGATTGATCTGCATCGCATCGAAGCGTTCGCGGTGCTCGAAGGCGGCGAGGCTGCTGTGGGCCGCTTTCTGTCGGCCGCCGGCCAGCTGTTAGAGCCGCTCGGCGAAAAGGATGAGCGCGCGCAGATATATGTCGCTCGCGACGCCCTCGTGGTGCGGCATGCCGAGCTTGAGCGCTTCGAAGCGGCGCACGCGAAGCTGCCGCCTCCGGAGGCCCGCGTGCGCAGCCCCTCGGCACCGGAACGCCGCCGCGGTCGAGGAGCTCCGGTGAAGTACGATTGGGAGGGCGCGCTGTGCGAAGTCGTCGTCATGGTCAACGACGAAGGCGTGCCGGAAACCGAGCGGGAGCTGATCGACAAGGTGCGTGACTGGTTCGCCGCCCAGATCGGCCCCGACAACGTCCCCTGCGACACCTCCATCAAGAATCGGATCAGCCGCTTCTGGAACCGGATCAAGCCCGACATTGGCAGGCCGTCAGCGCTGCGCAGCATTCATGACGTGCTGACCGAGAGGCCGCCTGAGAACAAGCGCCGCGCCGGGTCGTAGAGGAGAGGCAGGACAGTGCGTGTCGGAGCACCATGGCCCTGCCAGTCAATCAGCACCTCCCGCCCCATCTCCGGGAGGTCTGCGACCTCCTCGCCCGCGGCCTACTGCGGCTGCGCAGCCGCGCTGCCGAAGACGATGCGCGGGATGCCGAGATAGCTCGGGGCGCGGGAGACGTTCGCCTACACTCCACCGACCGGCAGCGCCGTCATGCGAACCCCAGGAGAAAGGGAGTCGCATGACCCGACGATCGACCGCGAAGGCAAAGCAGGGGAGCGCCGCGCCGCCGGCGCCCACTGTCCCGAAGATCCCGCCGGCGCAGGTCCTGCCGCGCCTCGCCGCGCTGCAGACCGCGACGGCAGCCGAACTGAAGGACCAGTGGCGGGCTCTGTTCGGCAAGGAGCCGCCGCCCTTCAACCGGCCATACCTAGTCAGTCGGTTGGCCTACCGCATCCAGGAG
>NZ_JBNXUM010000089.1:0-1050 GCF_050563545.1 Falsiroseomonas sp. HW251 | reverse complement strand
CTGGCCGGCGCGCCCGAGCTCAGTCCACGGGCGCTGCATTTGCTCGAGGACATGCAGGACGAGTGGGCGGATCTCGACTGCCGGATCAAGGCCTATGACGACGAGCTCGCCGTGCTGGCACGGGAGCATGAGCAGGCCCGGCGGCTCGCCACGATACCGGGGGTGGGCGTCATCAACGCCACCGCGCTCGTAGCAGCAGTTGGCGACGCGTCGGCGTTCAGCCGAGGTCGCGATCTCGCAGCGTGGCTTGGGCTCACGCCACGGCAGCATTCGACCGGCGGCAAGACGAAGCTGCTCGGCATCAGCAAGCGCGGGAACAGCTATCTGCGAGTGCAGCTGATCCACGGCGCACGCGCCGCCATGGCGCACTTCGCCAGGCAGCCGACACCGACCGGCGAGTGGCTGCGCCGGCTGATAGCTCGCGCACATCCCAACGTCGCGGTCGTCGCGCTGGCGGCGAAGCTGGCGCGCATCGCCTGGGCAGTCCTCCGGCACGGCCGCAGCTTCGCCGCGCAACCCGCAATCCCGGCATGATCACCCAGTAGCGGCAGGCCGAGGCCGAGCCGTCCAAGAGGTCTGTGGAGGTGCACGACAGATGGCGTAACGGTCGATCCGGCGTCGCGGAAGCCTGATGAAAAATGTGGTGCTCGGCACCGGCGACTTTATGAGGCCCACGACGCGCGCGATCCATCTTGGCCAGGGCGTTCGCCCTGAGACCGATGGGGTGGATGGCCCCCGACCGGCGCCGCGGTGCCAAGTTGAGGGCTGTTGAACACACCATCAGGAGGCGTCCGCCATGCAGGTTGTCACGATCGGCGTTGATCTCGCCAAGCACGTGTTCCAGCTCCACGGCGTCGGCCCGGACGGAGGTGTGGTTCTGCGACAGAAGCTGCGCCGGGCGCAGGTCGTCGGGTTCTTCGCCAAGCTGCCACCTTGCCTAGTCGGCATGGAGGCGTGCGCGACGGCGCACCACTGGGCCCGGGAGATCGCGGCGCTCGGGCACGAGGTGCGGCTGATGCCCGCGCACTACGTCAAGGCTTATGTGAAGCG
>NZ_JBNXUM010000088.1:0-1067 GCF_050563545.1 Falsiroseomonas sp. HW251 | reverse complement strand
AAGGCAAAGTTCGAGCGGAACAAGCCGCACTGCAACATTGGGACGATCGGTCACGTGGACCATGGGAAGACGTCGCTGACGGCGGCGATCACCAAGGTGCTGGCGAAGACCGGCGGTGCGACCTTCACCGCCTATGATCAGATCGACAAGGCGCCGGAGGAGAAGGCGCGCGGCATCACGATCTCGACCGCGCATGTCGAGTACGAGACGACGAACCGCCACTATGCGCATGTCGACTGCCCGGGCCACGCGGACTACGTGAAGAACATGATCACGGGTGCGGCGCAGATGGACGGCGCGATCCTGGTCGTGTCCGCCGCCGACGGCCCGATGCCGCAGACGCGCGAGCACATCCTGCTGGCGCGCCAGGTCGGCGTGCCGGCGCTGGTGGTGTTCCTGAACAAGATGGACATGGCCGATCCCGACCTGGTCGAGCTGGTGGAGATGGAGGTGCGCGAGCTGCTGTCCTCCTACCAGTTCCCGGGCGACGACATCCCGGTGATCAAGGGCTCGGCGCTGGCCGCGCTCGAGGACAAGACGCCGGAGATCGGCGAGCAGGCGATCCTGAAGCTGATGGAGGCGGTGGACGCCTACATCCCGCAGCCGGAGCGCCCGAAGGACCGTCCCTTCCTGATGCCGATCGAGGACGTGTTCTCGATCTCGGGCCGCGGCACGGTGGTGACGGGCCGCGTGGAGCGCGGGATCATCAAGGTGGGCGAGGAGGTTGAGATCGTCGGCCTGAAGGACACGGTGAAGACGACGGTCACCGGCGTCGAGATGTTCCGCAAGCTGCTGGACAGCGGCGAGGCGGGCGACAACATCGGCGCGCTGCTGCGCGGCACCAAGCGCGAGGACGTGGAGCGCGGCCAGGTGCTGGCGGCGCCGGGCTCGATCACGCCGCACACGAACTTCCTGGCCGAGGCCTACATCCTGACGAAGGAGGAGGGCGGTCGTCACACGCCGTTCTTCACGAACTACCGGCCGCAGTTCTACTTCCGCACGACGGACGTGACGGGGGTGGTGAAGCTGCCGGAGGGGACGGAGATGGTGATGCCGGGCGACAACGT
>NZ_JBNXUM010000087.1:0-1079 GCF_050563545.1 Falsiroseomonas sp. HW251 | reverse complement strand
CGCCGGACAATCCGGACAACGGGAAGGGGCGCCGCAAGGCGCCCCTTTTCTTTTGGGGCTGTCCGACCTCCCGGTAGAAGCGATGGAGAGGGCTCGCCGGCGGCCGGGTCCACTGAATTCGCAAGAAGGCCGAACAGCGCATTCTTTTTCGGCCAAAGGCGTGAGGAAAATGTTGCGTGAGTCTTGTTTTGTTGCATAACTTCAGGGCGGAGCGGGATTCGGTTCGTCGCCCAGGGGTTGGGGCATGCGCCGGGACGGCCATGGCCTCGGCCCGTCGCGCGCGCGGGAAAGGAGAGTAGGACGATGTCACTCAGGAAGGCGCTGCTGGCCGCCACCATCCTGTCGCTGCCGGTCGCGGCCGAGGCGCAGCAGGTCCGCGGCATCTATGTCGGCGGCGCGATCGGCTGGAACTGGCTCGACAGCGCCGACGTCACCACGACCTTCCCGACCAACCCCGCCCGCAGCGGCTCCGGCAACACCAAGTTCGATGTCGGCTTCGCCGGCGTGGGCAGCGTCGGCTGGGGCTTCGGCAACGGCCTGCGCGCCGAGTTCGAGGTGAACTACCGCAACAACGACGTGGACAGCATGCGCGTGTCCAATGTCGGCTTCGGCCCCGGCTCGAACTACGCCGGCAACGCCTTCAGTTGGGGCTTCATGGTCAACGCCTTCTACGACTTCAACCTGGGCTGGCCGGTCGTCCCCTATGTCGGCGCCGGCATCGGCACCGTCATCCAGAACTGGAACAACATCCGCCAGTCCAACCAGGCGAACGGGTCGAACTACCTGCACGTCGTCGGCACCAACTCGGTCTTCGCCTACCAGGGCATCGTCGGCGTGGCCTACCCTCTCGCGGACGTCCCGGGCCTGGCCTTCACCGCGGAATACCGCGCGATCGGCGCGCTCGACGGCTCGCGCGACGCCTACTACTACCCCGGCCTCGGCGCCGGCGCGCGCTCGGTCGGCAACGCCGACACGACCAACGGCTTCACCCAGTCGCTGCTGTTCGGCCTGCGCTACAATTTCGGCCAGCGTCCCGCCCCGGTGCCGGCCCCGGCCGTTGCGCCGGCGCCGGCCCGCAG
>NZ_JBNXUM010000086.1:0-1155 GCF_050563545.1 Falsiroseomonas sp. HW251 | reverse complement strand
CCGTACCGCGGCATCGTTGCTATTCGCTGGCGGAGGCGGCGGTGCCGCGCCGAGGGTCAGCGCGAGTTGCCCCGGATCGACGCGCTCGATGCTCTGGCCGAAGCGCGCCCGCCGCAGGTCATGAATGATCTGCTCGAGCTGCGCGACGCGCGCCTCGGCCGCGGCAAGCGCGGTGCGCAGCTCCACGACATCATGCGCAGCATCATCGGGCACGATGGAAGCGTCGTCGACGCCCTCGCGTCGCGCCAAGCGAAAGCGGCCCGGCGCGTGATCACACCGCTGTTGGCCGCCACGCCGGCTGCACCCTGCGCCACTCCAGACCCTCGAGCAGCAGGGACATCTGCGCCGGCGACAGCACCACCTTGCCGGTTGGCGTCGTCGGCCACGGGAACGCGCCCTGCTCGATGCGCTTGGTCAGCAGGCAGAGGCCGACACCATCACGCCAAAGGCACTTCACCAGCCGGCCCTTGCGGCCGCGGAAGGCGTAGAGCGAGCCGTCAAACGGATCGGCGCCGAGCGACTGCTGCACCAGCGCGGCCAGGCCGTCCATGCCGCGCCGCATGTCGGTGATGCCGCAGGCGAGATAGACGCTGGCACCCGGTGGCTGCCCGATCATCGACCGCGCAGCACCGCGAGCAGCCGGCGCAGCGCGTCAGCGCCGACGTCCTCGTCAAGCCGCAGGGTCGTCCCATCGGGCAGCACCACTTCGATGCGCGCGGGAGGCCGTGCGGGACATTCGGGAGCAGGCAGCGGCAGCACCGGCGCGTCCTCGGCTACGGCAACCTGCGCGAAGGCGGCCAGCGGCGCCGGCACGGCGCCGAGCTCGCCGCTCATCACCTGTCGCCGCCACGTGTAGAACAGGCTCGAGGTGAGGCCCCAACGCCGAATCACCTCCGTCGGCGTGACGCCGAGCTGCATCGCCTCGACGACGATCCGGCGCTTCTGGTCCGACGACCAGCCCCGTCGGCCCTCCCCGCGGGTGACCACCTCGACCACCTCGCCAGGCCGCGGCTTGCGAGCAGTCTTACGACCAGTTCTACGACCAGTCTCGGCCGCCTCCGCCTCGATCTCCAACTCCACCTCCGCCGCATGCCGTCACGCGACACGGCATCAACAGCACGGCGTTCCGCAAGGTGGGGTCACGACGACGGATAC
>NZ_JBNXUM010000085.1:0-1238 GCF_050563545.1 Falsiroseomonas sp. HW251 | reverse complement strand
GCCGGACCGCTGCGCCGCATCGCGGGCTCGGCCGAGGCGGTGGCCGGCCTGCCGCCCGGCGCCGGCGACACCCTCGCCGACGACAGCCCCTGGAAGCCGGACGGCCCCGCCGAGCCGCCCGCCGCGCTCGCCGCGCCGCGGCCGGAGGCCTGAGCGATGCTCGAGCTCCTGGTCTGCGCGCTCTTCACGATCGTCCCCGATTTCCTCTACCGCCGCTTCGCCCAGGGCAAGCGGATCGGCCGGGAGATCACGGTCTTCTCCGTCTGGTTCGAGCTGCGCTGGGGCATCGTGGGCTGCCTGATCCTGACGGTCAGCCTGATCACTCTGATCTTCTACTTCCACCCCGCCTCGACCTTCGTCAGCGCGGTCTACCGCAGCGTGCCGATCATCCCCGAGACGATCGGCCGCGTCGCCGAGGTCTATGTCCGCGGCAGCGACGACGTGACGGCGGGCGAGCCGATCTTCCGCCTCGACGACCGCTCGCAGCGCACGGCGGTGGAAACCGCGCGGCGCCAGGTCGCCGAGGTGGATGCCGCCTTCGTGCTCGCCCGCGCCGACCTCGCGCAGTCCGAGGCGCGGGTGCTGGAGGCGCAGTGGAACCTGCAGCAGGCGATCGACGAGTACGAGACCAAGCGCGAGCTCGCCCGGACCGACGTGGCGGCGCGGCGTGAGGTCGAGCGGCTCGAGGTGCTGGTGCGCGTCCGCCAGGCCGGCGTCGCCGCCGCCGAGGCCTCCCGCAGCGCCGTCGAGGCCCGCATCGCCGAGCAGCTTCCCGCCCAGAAGGCATCCGCCGAGGCCGCGCTGGAGCAGGCCGAGGCAGAGCTCGCCAAGACCGTGGTGCGCGCCGGCGTGGATGGCCGGGTCGAGCAGTTCACCCTGCAGGTCGGCGACGTCGTGAACCCACTCGCCAGGCCCGCCGGCGTGCTGGTGCCGGCGAACCGCGGCATCCTCCGTCCCGTGCTCGCCGCCGGCTTCGGCCAGATCGAGGCGCAGGTGATGCGCACGGGGATGATCGCCGAGGCGTCCTGCGCCTCGCTGCCCTGGCGGGTCATCCCGATGGTGGTCACCAACGTCCAGGGCTTCATCGCCACGGGCCAGCTGCGCAGCACCGACCAGCTGATCGACCTCCAGACCTTCCGCCAGCCCGGCACGGTGCTGGTGATCATGGAGCCGCTCTACCAGGGCGGGCTGGACGGCGTGGTCCCCGGCAGCAGCTGCGTGGCCAACGCCTACACCTC
>NZ_JBNXUM010000084.1:0-1265 GCF_050563545.1 Falsiroseomonas sp. HW251 | reverse complement strand
AGCCAGCGCTTGGCGATGCGGCAGGCGACCGTGAAGGCGGGGTTGAAGACATTGCCGACATCGTAGCGGACGACCTGGCCCAACAGGTGGCTGGCGGCACGGGCATCCAAACCGTAGTCCTCGCCGAGCCAGCGCAACATCTCCGTCGTGGCGTGCTGCAGCGCCTGGTCCAGCGGCCGGGCATTGCCGACGGTGAAGATGTCGTCGGCCGTCTCGCCGCGCGGCCAGGTGATCGTCCGCTTCAGGACGCGGAAGGTGACCTCCATCTCGAAGGACGTCTCGATGCCGGTGCCGACAATCTCACCGTCGCCCTGGCAGGCATGCCCGTCGCCGAGATAGAAGAGCGCGCCGGGCACCGCGACGGGAAACCAGGCCGTCGTGCCGGGTGCGAACAGCCGGTAGTCCATGTTGCCGCCGTTCTGCGCGCTGGTCGCGGTGGACAGCGCCTGACCGCCTGCCGGCGCGACCCCGAAGCAGCCGATCATCGGCTGAATGGGTGGCACGAAATGCTCGAGCCCCTTCACCTTGTCCTGCAGCCGCACCGTGCCCGCCTCGTGGTCGATATCCCAGACGACACGCTGCTGAGGCGGCCGATCGAGGATCGCCGCCGGATCCAGCACGGACAAGGCGAGCGGCGAATAGGTCCAGCCGGTCGCCCGGCTCGGTGTGAGCCGGTCGATCCGCACGGCGAGCGTGTCCCCAGGCTCCGCGCCCTCGATGAAAAACGGACCGGTCATCGGGTTCGGCCGGCTGGCGACGGCCACCTCCCGCGCATTGAGGCCGGACGCGTCGATTGTGTCGGTTACCACGGTGTCGCCATCAGCAACGCGCAGGCAGGGTTCGGCGACGCCGATCGCGTTGAAGAATCGTGTGGGTTGGAAGCGGTGCGTGGCCATGGGCTCCCCGGAACATCTCGCTGGCATGGGCCTACCGGTCCGCGCCAGGCAGCTCCAGGCACGCTAGGAACGGGGTCGCGGCGGTCAAGGCGCGGCGCGGGCCAGGCCGGTTACCGAATCTCGGCGCGATGGCGCCTCACCTGCTGAGGCCCGCATGAGCTCTGTCACCAGCAGCACGGTCCCGGTGCCGCTGAAGGTCGCGCGGTGGCCAGACCGTTAGACGGTGGTGACGCCGGTCCGGGATGGTGGTGAGGCGGCAGTGCCGACGCGCGCCGCTCCGGCGCTGGTGAAGGCACTGCCCCGCGCGTTCCGATACCAGCGGCTGGTGGACGAGGCGCGGTATGCATCAGCAACCGAGATGGCGGCCGC
>NZ_JBNXUM010000083.1:0-1269 GCF_050563545.1 Falsiroseomonas sp. HW251 | reverse complement strand
CAGGGCCGACAAGCTGACGGTCATCTGGCGCGAGAGGGGCGGTCCGCGCGTAGAGGGCCCGCCAGCGCGGCGCGGCTTTGGCTCGCGGGTCGTCGAGGCGACGGTGCAGAACCAGCTCGGCGGGCTGGTAGAGCGCGCCTGGGAGGCCGATGGACTGGTCTGCGTCATGACCGTGCCGGTCGCGCGTGCCCTGGCGACTGCAACGACGGTGGCCTGACGTCGCACCCTCGGCCGGCATCAACCTCGTGGGGTGCCGTTCTCGCCGGGCTGCGCGACCGGGAAGCGCAGCGTGTGGGTGGCCCCGCCGGCTGCGCTGGTGCGCGTCGTCTCGATCCGCCCGCCGAGCTGGGCGGCGAGCGCGCGCACCAGGCGCCGCCCCATGCCGCCGCGCCGGGCCAGGTCCTCCTGCAGTTCGTCCGGTGGCATGTCGGGCAAGCCGATGCCGTCATCGGCCACCACCAGCAGGAAGTCGTGGCCGTCGCGGCGGAAGCTGACGCGCACGGTGCCCTCCCGCTCGCCGGGGAAGGCGTGCTTGAGCGCATTGGTGATCAGCTCGTTCGCGATCAGCCCCACCGCGCCGGCCCGCGACACCGAGAGCATGTGGCGCTCGCCGGCCATGAGGAACAGCCCGACCGGCCGCAGATCCGAGATGCTGGCCCGCAGGTCGCGCAGGAGGTCGTGGAGGAAATTGTGGGCCTCCACCAGCACCTTGCCGTCGCGGCGTGTCAGGCGGTCATGCACGCGCGCAATCACGCGCACCCGGTCCGCGGCGGCCTGCAGCGCTGCAGCAATGTCGGGCGGCGCACCCTTCGCCTGAAGGCCGATGATCGCCGCCACGCGCGCGAGGTCGTTCTTCACGCGGTGGCCGAACTCATCCATCAGCAGATGGACGTCTCGCTCGCTCGCCTCCGCCTGGTCTCGCGCCTCCTCCGCTTGCCGGCGCGCCTCATCCGTCGCTCGACGCCCCTCATCGACCTCGACGTAGGCAAGATGCAGCGCCTCGGTGAGGATCGCGATGAACAGGCCGATGACGATGAAGAGGGAAATGCTCAACGCCGTCTCGGTGTCCGCGATCTGGAACGTGCCGATCGGCTCCACGAAGTTGTAGAGGGCGAGCGCCGCGCTCAGGAGCGTGGCGAAGATGCCCGAGCCGCGGTCGAGGATGACGGCGGAGGTGATGATGGCGGGGAAGAACAGGAGATAGGGCAGCACCGGCGTCGGACCGAACAGCCAGTAGCGGATGCCGAAGGCGGCGAAGACGAGCAGCGC
>NZ_JBNXUM010000082.1:0-1345 GCF_050563545.1 Falsiroseomonas sp. HW251 | reverse complement strand
CTGACTCACTTTCCGTGCAGGACGTGCGGATCATGCGTAAGCGGTCAGTCGTGCGCGGAGCAGGTCCAACTTGCCGCGGCCGTACATCTGTCGGCGCAGCAGCTTCAGCCTGGTGATGTTGCCTTCGGTCGGGCCGTTCGACCACGTCTCGGTCAGCGCGGCCTTGACCGCGGCCAGGTCGGCGGAGATGCCGCGGCCGAACGCTGCCAGCATGCTCGTCGTCGCTTCTGCCACCCAGTCTTGCAGCGTCTCCGGGGTCCGGCCGCGCACCATGCCGTGGAAGCGATCGACGAGCGCTCTCGCGGTCGCCAGCCTTGGCACCGCCGCTTCGACGGCCGCCACCATGACCGCCTCCGCCGCCGTCAGGCGACTGCGACTGCTCAACATGGTGCGCGCGATGACCCGCGCAGGCGGCAGCCTCTCGGCAACGGCACCGTCAGTTTGTTCGCTTCGTCGCCGACGCGTGGCCCACTCGCCGACGACCCGCAGGCTGCCACCGAAGCCCTGGCCGCGCAGGCACCGCCAGAGCTCCGCACCGTTGCGGCAGCCGGCAGACCACGCCTTGTCGAGCGCGACGAACCATGGCGCCAGGCTGCTCTGGCGGCTGCGGAAGACTTCGTCGTCGGCATTGCGCAGTACGGCGCGGACCAGCTTGCGGCTCCGTCCGGTGCGCCGGGCGATCTCCTTGATCGCGGTTCCCGCGCTAGCCATCGCGCGCATAGCGCTGTTCTCCTCGCGCCGACGCAGGTAGCCCTCATGCTGGAGCCGCTCGGCGGCGCTGAGCAGGTCGGGATCAACGACGCCGGCCCCGAGGGCGCGGCGGATCGGTCCCATCTCGCTTCTGACGGCTTGCAGGAAGGTGGCGCTCGCATTCTCCATCAGGTGCCACCGATCGGCGACCTGCACCGCCAGCGGTGCCGCCGCGGTTATCGCGCCGGCATAGCCGCCGGCACGATCCCGCGCCACGACGCGGATGCCTGGGTGGGACGACAGCCAGGCCTTCACGGTTGCAGGCTCGCGGTCGGGCAGGAGGTCGATCACGCGCCGTCGCTCGAGGTCGCAGATGATCGTGCCGTAGCGTTGGCCACGCCGCCACGCCCATTCATCGATGCCGATGATGCACGGGCCAGGCTCGGTGGCGGGCACGCGTCGACGCACGACGCGAAGCAGGGTGTCCTTGCTGACCGGCAGCATGAGGCGGCGGGCCAGGCTGGCTGCGGGGCGGCCGCCCAGCGCGATGCCGAGGCGATGCACGAGATCCTCGAGCCGGGCCGTCCGGCGTGCCCATCCCGCCGCGATGCGCCCATCGAGCCGCTCGACGAAGGTCTGGCGCCGGCAGGCGCGA
>NZ_JBNXUM010000081.1:0-1380 GCF_050563545.1 Falsiroseomonas sp. HW251 | reverse complement strand
TCGAAGCTCGGGCGGAAATGGGTGGCGGAGATGAACCGCCTCGGAATCGTGATCGATCTGACACACACGGGCGAGCGCGCGACCCATGAGATCATGGATCTCACGCAGCAGCCGTTGGCCTTCACCCACTGCAACCCGCGCAAGCTGGTCGATACGAAGCGGAACATCACCGACGAGCAGATGAAGCGCTGCGCCGAACTCGGCGGCGTCATCGGCGTGACCAATTGGGGCCCGCTCAATTTCCGGCCCGACGCGCAAGGGCGGCCGCAGGTCGAGGATTTCCTCAACGCGATTAGCTACGTTGCCAACCTCATCGGGTCGGACAAGGTATCGATCGGCACCGACATGAGCCACGGCACCTATCCGGATGGCGACATGGTGCGCGGGAAGCTCGGCGGCCTGACCGGCGATCGCTACACGCAGATCGTCGATTCCAGTCCGCGGTCCAAGCTGCGCCACGTGGAGGGCTTCGACGACTACAGCGCGGTGCCTGATGTCGCTGAGATGATGATGAAGCGCGGCTTCTCCCGCGCCGAGGTGGAAGGGATTCTGGGCGGCAATCTGCTGCGCCTGTTCCGCACCGTCTGGGGGGAATGAGCATGCGCATCACCCGCCGTGCCGCGCTCGGTGCCGCTGCCGGCCTCACCGCGTTGCCGCTCGACGCGTTCGGGCAATCCGTGCCGCGGGCGCGGACGCTGATCATCGCGCAGAACTTCGATCCCTCGACGCTATGGGTGAATGGCACGACGGCTTCGGACAACGTCAATGTCGGCGCGTGCATCACGGAATCGCTGCTCTTCGTGAATGGCGCGACCAACCGCACGGAGCCATTGCTGGCCACCGAGGTCACTCAGGAGACGCCGACGACCTGGCTGATCAAGCTGCGGCCGAATGTGCGATTCTCAAACGGCGAGGCGATGGATGCCGACGCGGTGGTGCTGTCGCTCCGCGTCTTCGCGGACGGCCGCACCACGCCGGCCTATGCCAGCTACGCGGCACCCGTCGACAGCGCGGCCAAGATCGATGACCTTACGGTGCGGCTGACGACGAAATACCCCAGCCCGACCGTGCCCCTGATGCTGAGCCAGGTGCATGCGCTGCCGCCGCGCTATTGGGCCGATGCCGGACCGAACGGCTTCGGCACACGCCCGATCGGCACCGGTCCGTTCAAGTTCACCGAATGGCAGCGCGACAATCGCGTCGTGCTGGACCGCAACCCCGATTACTGGGGCGAGCGTCCGGATGGCTACGACCGCGTCATTTGGCGCCCGGTGCCGGACGACAATGCCCGCGCCGCCGGGCTCGAGACCGGGGAATTCGACGTCGCCTGCGTGCTCTCCGTTCCCTCGGCGCAGCGTCTGGAGCGCGTGCGGAACCTGA
>NZ_JBNXUM010000080.1:0-1544 GCF_050563545.1 Falsiroseomonas sp. HW251 | reverse complement strand
AAGCCTGCTCTACCTCCCGCCATACAGCCCCGAGTTCAACCCGATCGAGAACGCCTTTGCCAAGCTGAAGGCCATGCTCCGCAAGGCCGCCGCGCGCACCGTCGAGGGCCTCTGGAACACCATCGGTCGCATCGTCGATACCTTCACACCCGACGAGTGCGCCAACTACTTCGCCGCGGCCGGATACGATGCAGCCTGATCGGAAACCGCTCTAGCGATACGTTTCACGACGCGGTCAAGCACGCCCGAGCCATAGTCTGAGGATGCTTTCTGCCTTACTGGCGGTCTCGCGCTGGTGCGCGAGTGTGGGCACACCATGTGCAAGCTGAACACCGATCAAGGTTGGGGAAGAAGTCTGTGTCGCAGTTCGCGGAAGCGTTCGGCGTGCCTGCCGGGCATGCGCTGGTGCTGGTGCGCACCCTCCGACGTGGAGCACGGCGGGAAATTCAAGAATGGGAGCACGAGGAGTATGACCGCGCTGGTAGCCTAGTTGCTGTCTACGAGAGTTGGGCAAGCGGTCTGGTGTCCCCGGCTGGGCGCGAAGGTGGCGCTGACGGCCGGGGCGGCTACGTGAAGTACGCCCTGGACGGGAGGATTCTGCGCCGCTCACAGGCAGGGCCACGCGGGCCGGCCAAGCCGGAGACGGTTGCTCACCGCCCTGGCAGCACGACGGCCGCTCCGATGCTCCTGGCTCTGGACAGTGCTCAACCGCGCGCAATCTGACGCAGGTGACAGAAGTCGCGGCCAGTGCGTAGGCGCCATCCGGCAGAACGCCAGGACGTCCATCTGCTCCGTGGAGCGAGAATGCTGTACTCTGACTAGCGGCTCTTGACGTCTTCTAAGTCCTGAGCGTGACGGTCCGGGATGTGCGCTTCGACGAGGGCAGCGAGTTCATCCATTCGGTCGCGGTGAGCAGTTCCGCGATCGGGCTCGTACTCCGCCAGTTGCCTCATCTCGGCGAGCGCTTGCCTGACGTCCGCTTCAGAGAGGGCCTGCCCGATCTGCTGCATTGCAATATTCGCCTGAATTGAGGTGTCTGTGGGCTATTCACATATCGTGAGTTGAGAGCACGATCAAGCCGCGCAACCGGGAAGACGGGCGTTCGCTGACAACAGCGAATGGCTGGGCTTGGTGAGGCGGTGCTCGATGCAGTTCTGGGCGCAGGCGGGTTCGAAGCCGTGGGCACGGAAGATCTCGGCGCGCTCGCCGGCCGGTCACGCCTCCCATCGCAGTAGCCTCCCTGCCGCGGGATCAGCTTGCCGCCGGCGCCGTCTCATGCACCACCTCGGCGAGGTCGTCCGACATATCCACGGCCGGCTCATTGATCCCCGGCAGCCTGGGGAACAGGACTTGCAGCCATCCCCGCCGCTGGCGCCGCGCGACCGTCACGGCGCGCGCGGGCGGGTGCGCGCGCGTTTTTCCGGTCTTTTCACGGTTGTCCGTCGTCGACGGTCGAGCTGGCTCAGGAATGGAGTGTCTGGCTCACCTGGGCTGAAGGTTATGCGGGCTGCTGTTGATGCAGCAAGCGGCGGCGTTGGATGGTG